>JAPPLJ010000035.1 GCA_028819475.1 Rhodospirillaceae bacterium | reverse complement strand
CGCCCGCCGCCGCGCCGATGCCCGATTCCGGTACCGCAACAGGGTCCGCATACCCCTCCCCCTAACCCCCTCCCCCAAGGGGAGGGGGGATTCCGGTGCAAACCGGATACATGGGTGACAGTTCTGACCGGATACATGGGTGACAGGTCCGCCGATAACGCGGAGCGAGACCTGTGCTGCGGATGAACGGATGCCTTCAGGCTGCCGCCCGCAAGCCGCCCTGTTCGATCATCGCCTCGGCGATCTGGATGGTGTTGAGCGCCGCGCCCTTGCGCAGATTGTCGGAAACGACCCATAGCGCGAGGCCGTGCGGCACGCTCGGGTCCTTGCGGATGCGGCTGACATAGACCTTGTCCTCGCCGGTGCATTCGACCGGCGTGACATAGCCCTCGTCGGCCCGGTAATCGATCACCGAGACGCCGGGCGCGGCCGCCAGCGCCTCGCGGGCTTCATCCTCGCCCAATGCGCTGTCGAATTCCAGATGCACCGCCTCGGCATGGCCGATGAAGACCGGCACGCGCACGCAGGTCGCGATCATGTCGATGGCCGGGTCGAGAATCTTCTTCGTCTCATTGACCATCTTCCATTCCTCTTTCGTCGAGCCGTCCTCCATGAAGACGTCGATATGGGGAATGACGTTGAACGCGATCTGCTTGGTGAACGTCTCCTTCTCCACGCCGCCCGCGGCATAGATGTTGCGCGTCTGCTCGAACAGCTCGTCCATGCCCGCCTTGCCGGCGCCGGAGACCGACTGGTAGGTCGCGACCGAAACCCGCCGGATCCGCGCGGCATCGTGCAACGGCTTGAGCGCCACGACGAGCTGGATCGTCGAACAGTTCGGATTGGCGACGATGTTGCGCCGGCCGTTTTGCGCCATGTAGCCGGCAAGGACGTCGCCGTTCACCTCCGGCACCACCAGCGGCACGTCCGCATCCATGCGGAACTGGCTGGTGTTGTCGATCACCAGGCAGCCGGCGGCCCCGGCCCGCGGCGCGTGGTCCTTCGAAACCTTTGCGCCGGGCGAGGAAAAGGCGATGTCGACGCCGGCGAAATCGAAGGCCGCGAGGTTCTTGACCTCCAGCGTCCGGCCGTCGAAGTCGATCGGCTCGCCCTCCGAGCGCGGCGAGGCGAGCGGAACCACCTCGTCGGCCGGAAACTTCCGTTCGGCCAGCAGGTCGAGCATTTCCCGGCCGACATTCCCGGTCGCGCCGACCACGGCTACGCGATAGCCCATACTTTCTACTCCGTTGAGGGCGGTCCGGCGCTTGAATTGGCGAACCGTCCGCCGCACTTCAAGATATCCTCATGCCGCGTGCAGCGGGGCGGATCGTCCCCGGACCGCACGCGGCGCGCGCCGGGAGGGGAAAACGATGCCCGATACGCCCGACACGCCCGATAAGAGAGCCTCAGGCGACAAGATCGCGACCTACGCGGAATTCTGGCCCTTCTACCTGGGCGAGCACCGCAATCCGCGGACCCGCCATCTGCACTATTTCGGCACCTCGCTCGCCATCGCCGCGGTGATCGTCGCGCTGGTTACGCAGACCTGGTGGCTGCTCGCCGCCGCCGTGTTCTGCGGCTACTTCTTCGCATGGATCGGCCATTTCTTCATCGAGAAGAACCGGCCGGCGACCTTCACCTACCCGGTCTGGTCCCTGTTCAGCGATTTCCGCATGCTGTGGCGCTGGGCGACCGGCCGCCTCGCCGGCGACTACGCGCGCTTCGGCATTCCGCAATAGGCCCTGCCGCCAAAACGCGAGACGGCTCCCCGCGATCCGCACCGCGGGAAGCCGTTTTTCCTTTGGGCGCTCTTCCCGCGGCGCGTCCGCGGGTCGGGCGCGGACCGGGCCTATTCCTCTTCGGCGGTCGTCGTGTTGGTCACGACCGTCTGTTCGACCTTCGGTTTGTCGCTCTGGGCCATGCCGGCCATCGGGCAGGCGAAGGCCGCACCGGCCGTGCCGAGCACGAATCCGGCGACACAAAGGCCGAGGGCGGTTTTCTTGATAACGGGCATGGGATTCCTCCCCACAGGGGCTTCACAGAATATGCTATAGGAACCCTATACCGACCGCCGGTTCCGGTCAACGCGGATCGCCCGCGGCCCCAGCCGGAAACGGAAAACAGGAAACACGCCATGATCTGCGCCGTCGTCCGCTACCGGCTGCCGCCGTCCATCGACCGGGCTGCCTGCCGCGACCATCACGAGAAGATCGCGCCCGGCTTCCGCGACGTGCCGGGCCTCGTCAGCAAGCATTTCATCTGCGCCGACAACGGCATCGCCGGCGGCGTCTACCAGTGGGAGAGCCGCGAGGCCGCCGAGGCCTTCTATTCCGGGCCCTGGCGCGACGGCATCGTCGAACGCTACGGCATGGAACCGGAGATCGAGTTCTTCTCCGTGTTCTGCATCACCGACAATGCGGCCGGCGAGGTCCGCGTGCTCGAGCCGGCCCCGGCCATCGCGGCGGAATAGGCCCCGGCGCTGTCGCCGCTACTCCCCCTCCGTCTTCTCCCGCTTGAGGTCGCCGAACGGGCCGCCGTCCGTGGAATGGCGCTGGATCAGCGGCAGTTGCGAGAGCGCGAAGACGATGGTGAGCGGCATGTTGCCGAACACTTTGAAAGAGACCCAGAAGCTCTCGGTCTGGGTGCGCCAGACGATCTCATTCAGCACCGCCATGAAAACGAAGAAGCAGGCCCAGCGGAAGGACAGCTTGAACCAGCCCTCGTCGGTCAGCTGAAACACCGGGCCGAACAGGTATTTCAGGAAGGCGCGGCCGAACAGCAGGCCGGCGAACAGGGTGAAGGCGAACAGGCCGTTCACGATGGTCGGCTTCATCTTGATGAAGGTGTCGTCCTGCAGGATCAGCGTCAGGCCGCCGAAGATCACCACGACGACCGTGGTGACCAGCGGCATCAGCGGCACCCGCCGCTCGAGCTTGATCGAGAACGCCAGCGAGACCAGCATCGCCGGGATGAAGGCGGCAGTGGCCACCATCAGATCCCAGACGAAATAGCAGACGAAAAATGCGCCGAGCGGCCCGAACTCGATGAAGGTCCGGGCCAGCGGTGTGACCCGCGATTTCTCGGAGGGATCTGCCGCGAATTTCAGCGTCATGCCGCCGCCTCCCGGTTGCTCGCGGCGGCGCCCGCCGGATCGAGCCCCATCAGGCTGCGGGCATAGTCCTGCGCTGCGAAGGGGCGCATGTCCTCGGCGCTTTCGCCGACGCCGACGGCATGGACCGGCAGGCCGAACTTCTCGGCCAGCGAAACCACCACGCCGCCGCGCGCCGTGCCGTCGAGCTTGGTGACGATCAGGCCGGTCACTTCCGCCATATCGCGGAACGCCTCGACCTGGCTGTGGGCGTTCTGGCCGACCGTGGCGTCGAGCACGAGCAGCACGTCGTGGGGGGCGCCGTCGTCGATCTTGCGCAGCACGCGGACGATCTTCGCCAGCTCGTCCATCAGCTCTTTCTTGTTCTGCAGGCGCCCGGCGGTGTCGATCAGCAGCAGGTCGAGCCCGCCTTCCTGCGCCTGTTTCAGCGCGTCGAAGGCGAGGCCCGCGGCGTCGGCGCCGGGGTCGCGCGCCAGGATCGCGCTATCGGTGCGCTCGGCCCAGATCTTGAGCTGGTCGATCGCCGCCGCGCGGAAGGTGTCGCCGGCCGCCATCATCACGCTCAGCCCGGCGTCGCGATGGTTGCGGGCGAGCTTGCCGATGGTCGTCGTCTTGCCGCTGCCGTTGACGCCGACGACCAGCACGACATGGGGCCGGTGCGCCGGATCGACCGCCAGCGGCCGGGCGACCGGCTCCAGAATCGCGCCGATGTCGGCGGCGAATTCGGCGCGGATGTCCGCTTCCGACAACTCCTGGTCGAAGCGGCGCGCGCCCAGCTCTGCCACCAGCCGGGCTGCGGTGGACGGGCCGAGGTCTGCGGTGATCAGAACGTCTTCCAGAGCCTCTAGCGTGGCGTCGTCGAGCCGCCGCCGGCCGCCGCCGACCAGGCCGCCGATGCCCTCGGCCAGCCGCGACGATGACTTGCCGAGCCCGTCGCGCAGCCGGCTGAGCCAGCCGCGCCTTTGCGCCGGTCCGGGTTCGCCGGTCGCCGGCTCCGGCGCGTCTTTCCGGCGGCGGAACAGCGCCATTACGCGGGCAGCCCGTGCGCCGGACCGGCGAGCAATGCGTCGTCGGCCGCCCCGGTGACGCGCATCGGGACGATGCTGCCGGCCGGGCAGCGGCTCCCGTTTGCATCTTCGGTAAAGGCGTCGCCGTCGAAGCGGACGGCGGCATAGTGTTCGCTCCGGCCCCTGCCTTCGCCTTCGATCAGTACGGCAATGTCGCGGCCGGCCTGGCCGGCGAGCCAGCACCGGAGCGCTTCGGCGCCCAGCGCGCGCAGACGGCCGGCGCGTTCCTTGCGGACCCGCTTCGGCACCGCCGGCATTCGCGCCGCCGGCGTGCCGGGCCGCTCCGAATAGGGGAAGACGTGCAGGAAGACGAGGCCGCAGTCCTCGACCAGGTCGAGCGTGCGCCGGAACATGTCCTCGGTCTCGGTCGGGAATCCGGCGATCAGGTCGGCGCCGAGCGCGATATCGGGGCGAAGGTCGCGGACCCGCCGGCAGAATTCGATCGCCTGCCGCCGGCTGTGCCGCCGCTTCATGCGCTTGAGGACAAGGTCGTCGCCGGCCTGGAGGCTGAGATGCAGATGGGGCATCAGCCGCGGCTCCTCGGCGATCAGGCGCAGCAGCGTCTCGTCGACCTCGGCGCAATCGAGCGAGGTCAGGCGCAGGCGCGGCAGGTCCGGCACGGCGGCGAGCAGCCGCTGCACCATCTGCCCGAGCGTCGGCGCACCCGGCAGGTCGGCGCCCCAGGCGGTGATGTCGACGCCGGTCAAGACGATCTCGCGATAGCCGGTTTCGACCAGCGCGCGTGTCTGTTCGACGATCGGGCCGAGCGCGGCCGAGCGGCTGTTGCCGCGGCCGTAGGGGATGATGCAGAAGGTGCAGCGGTGGTCGCAGCCGTTCTGGACCTGGACATAAGCCCTGGCCCGGCCGTCGAAGCCGCCGGCCAGGTGGCTCGCGGTCTCGCGCACCGCCATGATGTCGTTGACCTGCACCGGCGCATCGTTCGCCGCCAGGAAAGTCACCGGGTCCATCTTTTCGATATTGCCGACGACGCGGTCGACCTCCGGCATCGCCGCCCAGGCGCCCGGGTCGATCTGCGCCGCGCAGCCGGTGACGACGATCCGCGCGCCCGGCCGCTGCCGACGCGCCCGCCGCACGGCCTGGCGCGCCTGGCGCTCGGCCTCGGCGGTCACGGCGCAGGTGTTGACGATCACCGTATCGCCCAGCCCGGCCGCGTGCGCCGCAATCGCGCCCGATTCCGCCGCATTCAGCCGGCAGCCGAAGGTCACGATTTGCGGTTCGGCCGTCCCGGTCATGTCCGAAATCCAAAAATACCCCCCTCCCCCTGGGGGAGCGGGCAGGGGGAGGGGTTGTCGCCGGAAGCGATGCCGGCCGCTGCAAGCGCGATAGCCGATTCGGTGCGAACAACTTTGCCCTTCGCCGCGGCGGCGTCGAACCGATACCTTCGTCGCGGAACGGAAGGGCCTGCGCTTGTCATCGCCATACCCCTCCCCTAACCCCTCCCCCAAGGGGAGGGGGACCAATCGTGGGCAGCCGCGTTTGGAACGAAGTCATGCCAGCACGCCGCGGAAGCTGGTGGCGGTCGGGCCGGACATCAGGACGTGATCGTCCTCCGCCCAGTCGATGAACAATTCGCCGCCGTCGACCTCGACCGTCACCCTGCGATCCGTCAGTCCCCGGCGAACCGCGGCGACCGCGGCGGCGCAGGCGCCGGAGCCGCAGGCCTGGGTGAGCCCCGCGCCGCGCTCCCACACCCGCAGGCGGATGCGGTCGCGGCCCTTCGTCTGGGCGACGCCGATATTGGCCCGTTCCGGAAACAGGCGGTGATGCTCGAGGACCGGGCCGATCCGTTCGATCGGCACGCTCTCGGCGTCCTCGACGAAGAAGACGGCGTGGGGATTGCCCATGCCGACGCCGACCGGATCGCTGAGCGGGCCTTCCGCGATGCCGAGATGCAGCGTGTCCCGGTCCTCGGACAGCGGAATGTCGCGCCAGTCCGTTACCGGCCGGCCCATGTCGACCGCCACGCTGCCGTCGCCGTTGCGCAGGCAGTCGAGCACGCCGGCTTCGCTTTCGAAGGAGATTTCGGTGCTGCCGGTCTCGTCCATCAGCAGCGCGGCGGCGCAGCGGGTGCCGTTGCCGCAGGCGCCGGATGCCGAACCGTCGCTGTTCAGGAACAGCAGTCCGTAATCCGCCAGGCCGGTCGGCGGAGGCGTAATCAGCACAAGCTGGTCGCAGCCGACACCGCGGCGGCGGTCGGCGATCTCCGCCGCTGTCCCGGCGCCGGGCGGCGGCGCGCCGTCCCGCAGGTCGAGCATCACGAAATCGTTGCCCGCGCCGTGCATCTTGACGAAGGGGACGCCGGCGGGGTCGAAGGCCGGGCTGCTATGGCCGGTCGGGTTCATGGCCGGGGAGATATGGTGTTTCCGCCGCGCCTGTCCACGCGGCAGAGTGGTTGGCGGGACTTGGCACAGCGACTTCGGCCGCGTGTCGTCCGAGGTGCGCCGGGCGGTCCGAACTCCGTCTTCTCCACGTTGCCGTGACCGATCCGAAGTCGCGTCTTTCAGAGGTTTTCCTACGACCGGAACTGGTAGTGGCGGAAGTTGAACGCGGCTTCGCTCTCTTTGGCCGAAGCCGCAAGATACAAGTCGAGGTCGACGGTAATCAGTGGATTAGCCTTTGAGACGACTTCAAGAAGAGCGGCATCGGTAAGGCCAAGCCGATTGAACGCGCTGTTGTCCGCAGCCACCCTGCTGGTAACAACCGTCTCTTCCGCCTCCCGGATTAGAGTGCGAAGTGTATCGAAAATATGCGACCGTTCCGGTTCGGCGTGCTGGGCCAGCAGGTTGGATGCTTCGGTGAGTATATTCTGTGTCACCAAAACGCGATCGGTCTCGTTTATCAATCTCACCAGGCGTTCGTAGTCTGCAATTTCAAATGTCCTTAGCCGGCGATGCTTGGCGATCAGGTCTTTTCCCGTCGCGCCGACCACAAGAAGCACCAGCAAATTGGCGTCGATATAGACTCTGTTCGGAAACATCCAGTTAAGGAGATCCGGCCAAAATCCGATCTCTCACGGACAAGACGCGGCCATCGCTATCGCTGATCCGAAGCACTTTATAGGAGCGTGAGCCGTTCCCGCTCAGAACGGAATGGACGCTCCGATCCCAGGCCCTCGAAAATCCCACAGTTATTCTCCAGCAACCATCCTGGCCCATCTCGATTTCCTCCAGGCCGAGATCGACGAGAATTTCGTCGGCAAACAGGTCGGCAACGTAGTTCTTTGCCGCCTGCACCGCTTCCTTTGCTTCCATCTGGCCCTCTGACCCATGTCGCGACACACCGCTATTAGATAGGGACAGCACCCCGCGAGGCCATAGGCTTGCCGCTTCGCTGCGGCGTTTGCCGGCTTGACCGGCCGCTTGCGCGCCCCTACATCGCGCCTCGAATTCAGCGCCTGAATGCCCGTGGCGCTCCCGAGGGAGCCCGCCCGTCTGCGAAGGTTCGCACACGGGCGCTTTTTGCATTGGGCGGGCCGGCTGAGAGGGGACACCGGACACGCGCATGTTCGACAGCCTGACGAGCAGACTGGGCGACGTTTTCGACAAGCTGACCCGCCGCGGGTCGTTGAGCGAGTCGGACGTCACGGCCGCGCTGCGCGAGGTTCGCGTCGCGCTGCTGGAGGCCGATGTCGCGCTGCCGGTCGTCCGGGACTTCGTCGAGCGGGTCAAGGAGCGCGCGGTCGGCGCCGAGGTGCTGCGCAGCGTCACGCCGGGCCAGCAGGTCGTCAAGATCGTCAACGACGAACTGATCGAGACCCTGGGCCGCGAGGTCGAGGAGATCGACCTGCGGGCCCAGCCGCCGGCCGTCCTGCTGCTGGTCGGCCTTCAAGGCTCGGGCAAGACGACGACGGCGGCCAAGATCGGCAAATACCTGACCGAGAAAGAGCGCAAGCGCGTGCTGATGGCCTCGCTCGATACGCGGCGGCCGGCGGCACAGGAGCAGTTGCGCGTGCTCGGCGAGCAGGCGCAGGTGGCGACCCTGCCGGTCGTCATGGGCGAGCCGCCGGCTGCGATCGCCCGGCGCGCCCTGCAGACCGGCAAGCTGGAGGCCTGGGACGTCGTCATCCTCGATACCGCCGGCCGGCTGCATATCGACGACGAGCTGATGACCGAGGTCGCCGAGGTCGGCAGGGCGACGAGCCCGGTCGAGACCCTGCTGGTCGCCGACGCGATGACCGGCCAGGACGCCGTGACCATTGCGCAGGCCTTCGACGAGCAGGTCGGCATCACCGGGATCGTGCTGACCCGCATCGACGGCGATGCCCGCGGCGGCGCGGTCCTCTCCATGCGCGCCGTCACCGGCAAGCCGATCAAGCTGATGGGCACCGGCGAGAAGCTGGACGGGCTCGAGCCCTTCCACCCCGACCGGATCGCGGGCCGCATCCTCGGCATGGGCGACGTCGTCAGCCTGGTCGAGAAGGCGGCGGAGACCATCGAGCAGGAGGAGGCCGAACGGCTCGCCCGGAAAATCCAGAAGGGCAGCCTGGACCTGGAGGATATGCTCGGCCAGCTCCGCCAGCTCAGGAACATGGGCGGGCTCGGCTCGCTGATGAACCTGCTGCCCGGCGTCGCCCGGGCGAAGAAGCAGATGGCGGCCGCCAATGTCGACGAGAAGACGGTCGGCCGGCAGGAGGCGATCATCCTGTCGATGACGGTGAAGGAGCGGCGCAGCCCGCAGATCATCCACGCCTCGCGCAAGAAGCGCATCGCCGCCGGCTCGGGCGTGAGCGTGCAGGACGTCAACAAGCTGCTGAAACAGTGGCAGGAAATGAACAAGGTCATGAAACGCATGAAGAAGATGGGGAAGAAGGGCCGGCTGCCCGATCTCTCCCAGCTTGAGGACGGCGCCCTGCCCGGCGACATGCAGTTGCCCGGGCTCGGGGGCGGCCCTCTGGGCGGCGGTCCGCTCGGCGGCGGCACCGGCCTGCCGGGCGGCCTCACCAACCTGCCGCCCGGTTTCGGCAAACGGCGCATGAAATAGCCCGAAGCCAAGAGAATCCCTGAACGGAACGCGAGAGAAACTCACATGTCCCTACGCATCAGACTGGCCCGGGGCGGGGCAAAGAAGCGCCCCTTCTACCGGATCGTCGTGGCCGATTCGCGCATGCCGCGCGACGGCCGTTTCATTGAGCGCGTCGGTTCCTACAACCCGATGCTGCCGAAAGACCATCCGGACCGGGTCGTCCTGAAGGAGGAGCGGGTGCGGCACTGGCTCGGCGTCGGCGCGCTGCCGTCGGACCGCGTATCGCGTTTCCTCGGCACCGCCGGCCTCGCCGGCCGGCGCGAGGCGCCGCTTCAGACGAAAAAACACCTGCCGGGCGAGAAGACGCTGGAGCGCCGCCGCGAGCGCGAAGAGAAACGAAACGCGGCTGCGGCGGCCAAGCCCGAGGTCGAGGCCGAAACCGAAGTTGAGGCTGAAGCCGAAGTCGAGACTGAAGCCGAAGTTGAGGCTGAAGCCGGAGCCGAGGCTGGAACCGGAGCCGAGGCCGAAGCCAAGGATGAAGGCTGACCCGGCGGCGTCGCTGCCGGTCCGGCCGGTCATGTCGGAGCGCAAGATGGTCTGCATCGGGGCGGTTGCCGGGGCGCACGGGGTGCGCGGCAACGTCAGGATCAAGCCGTTTACGGACGCGCCGGAGGACGTCGCCGCCTACGGGCCGGTGACCGATGCCGGGGGCGCGCGCGCCTTCGAGCTGTCGCTGGTCGGCGAATCCGGCGGAACCGTGATCGCGCGCCTCAGCGGAATCGCGGATCGCGACGCGGCCGAAGCGCTCAAGGGCCTGAGGCTCCATGTCCCGCGCGAACGCTTTCCGGCGCCCGGGGAGGACGAATTCTACCACGCCGACCTGATCGGCCTGCGCGTCGTCGATTCCGAAGGCTGCGCCGCCGGAACCGTCCACGCGCTGCACGATTTCGGCGCCGGCGACCTGATCGAGATCCGCCGGCCGTCGCGCAGGCTGGTCCTGCTGCCGTTTACGCAGACCGCCGTTCCGCGCATCGATCTTGCCGCCGGCGAAGTGACCGTCGACGCCGCGCACCTGGCGGAAGCCGAAGCGCCGCCGGCCGCGGAGGACGACCGGTGAGCGCCGGCGCAACCGCCTGGTCGGCCACGGTGCTGACCCTGTTCCCGGAGATGTTTCCGGGCTGCCTGGGCCATTCGCTGGCGGGCAAGGCGCTCGACGGGGGCGTGTGGTCTCTGGATACCGTGGATATCCGCGATTTTGCGCGCGACAGGCACGCCACGGTGGACGATACGCCCTTCGGCGGCGGGCCGGGCATGGTGATGCGGGCCGACATCGTCGATGCAGCGCTGCGGTCGCTGGAAACCGGGCCGGCGGACGGCCGGCCGCGTATCTTCCTGTCGCCGCGCGGCGCGCCGCTGACCCAACGGCGGGCGCGCGAACTGGCGGCGGGCCCCGGCGCGGTCATCCTGTGCGGCCGCTACGAAGGGGTCGACCAGCGCGCGATCGAGGCGCACGCCCTGGAGGAAATGAGCATCGGCGACTATGTCCTGTCCGGCGGCGAGCCGGCGGCGGCGGTGCTGATCGACGCCTGCGTGCGGCTGCTGCCCGGCGTTGTCGGTGACGCGCGTTCGCTGGCGGAGGAAAGTTTCGAGCGGGGACTGCTGGAGCATCCCCACTACACACGGCCGCAGACCTGGAACGGCATGACCGTGCCGGAGGTGCTGCTGTCGGGACATCACGCGCGGGTCGCCGATTGGCGGCTGGCGCAGGCAGAGGACATCACCCGGATGCGCCGGCCCGACCTGTGGGCCCGATATGCCGCCGGGCAGCAACCGGGGAAAGGCGTGTAGGCCGATGAACATCATCCAGGAAATCGAGCAGGAACATCTCGCCGAGATTGCCGGCGACAAGGAGATCCCGGATTTCAGCCCAGGCGATACCGTTCGGGTCAACGTCCGGGTCGTCGAGGGTAACCGCGAGCGGGTCCAGGCGTTCGAGGGCGTGTGCATCGGGCGGCGCAACGCCGGCCTCAACTCGTCCTTCACCGTGCGCAAGCTGTCCTACGGCGAGGGCGTCGAGCGCGTCTTTCCGCTCTACAGCCCGCGCGTCGAATCGATCGAGATTATCCGCCGCGGCAAGGTCCGCCGGGCCAAGCTCTATTATCTGCGCGGCCGGACCGGCAAGCGGGCCCGTATCGTCGAGCGGACGACCGGCCGCGGCATGAAGAAGGCCGAGGGGGCCGACGCGGTCGACGAAAGCGCGGCAGCGCCCGCACCTGCCGAGGTTCCGGTCGAAGCCGCTGCGGAACCCGACGGTGCGGCAGCGGCGGAGGCGGCTGCAACGGAGGGCGATTCGCCTAAAGCGGAAGCCGAAACGACATCGGCGGAATCCGGCGTTGCCGAAGCGGAGGCCGGGTCGACCGGGGCGGAAGCCGAAACGGAGTCTGCCGACGGCGCCGGCACGGCAGAGAAGGAAGACTGAACGAGTCCGGCGCCGTCCCGCGGCGCGCCACAGCCGCGATCCCGCGGACGGCGGCACGGAACACGGACAGGGAGGCCAAGCGATGACCCAACCCCGAACGCTCTTCGACAAGATCTGGCAGAGCCACCTGGTGCATGAGCAGGACGACGGCACCTGCCTGATCTATATCGACCGGCACCTGGTGCACGAGATCACCAGCGCCCAGGCCTTCGAAGGGCTGCGCGAAAACGGCCGGACGGTGCGCCGCCCGGACCTGACGCTCACGGTCGCCGATCACAACGTCCCGACCACGCCGGGCCGGGGCATGACGGTCGACGACGCGGAAGCGCAGATCCAGATCGACCTGCTGCGCTCGAACGCCGGGGAGTTCGGCATCGAATTCTTCGACATGGACGACATCCGCCAGGGCATCGTCCATATCATCGGCCCGGAGCAGGGACTCACCCTGCCGGGCTCGACCATCGTGTGCGGCGACAGCCATACGGCGACCCACGGCGCCTTCGGCGCGCTTGCCTTCGGCATCGGCACGTCGGAGGTCGAGCATGTGCTGGCGACCCAGACGCTGATCCAGCGCCCGCTCAAGAATATGCGGATTACCGTCGACGGCGCCCTGCCGCTCGGTGTGACGGCGAAGGACCTGATCCTCGCCATCATCGGGAAGATCGGCACCGCCGGCGGCACCGGCCATGTCATCGAATATGCCGGCGAGGCGGTCCGCAACCTCTCCATGGAAGGCCGCATGACGGTGTGCAACATGTCGATCGAGGCGGGCGCGCGCGCCGGCCTGGTCGCGCCGGACGAGACGACCTTCGACTATCTCAGGGGCCGGCCCAAGACGCCCAAGGGCGCGCAATGGGAAGCCGCGCTCAACTACTGGAAGACTCTGCCGTCCGACGACGGCGCCCGATACGAGACCGAAGTCTCGCTGAACGCGCCGGACATCCCGCCGATTGTCACCTGGGGCACCAGCCCGCAGGAGGTCTCGCCGATCGACGGCAGCGTGCCGACCCTCGACCAGGCGGAGAACGACGCCCAGCGCGCCGCGTGGACCCGCATGTACGACTATATGGGCCTCGAAGGCGGCGAGCGGATGACCGATCTCGCGGTCGACTATGTCTTCATCGGCTCCTGCACCAACGGGCGGATCGAGGACATGCGCGCGGTCGCCGAGGTCGCGAAGGGCCGCCGGGTCGCCGAGGGCGTGCGCGCGCTGGTCGTGCCCGGCTCCGGGCTGGTCAAGGAGCAGGCGGAGCAGGAAGGACTGGACCGGGTGCTGTCCGAGGCCGGATTCGAATGGCGCGAGCCGGGATGTTCCATGTGCCTGGCGATGAACGCCGACAAGGTGCCGATGGGCGCGCGCTGCGCCTCGACCTCGAACCGCAACTTCGAGGGCCGGCAGGGCCGCGGCGCGCGGACCCATCTGGTCAGCCCGGCGATGGCGGCGGCGGCGGCCGTGAGCGGCCGGCTCGCCGACGTGCGGGCGCTGTAGGCGGGATCAAACGGGAGAAGACGGATGGAAAATTTCACCACGCTCACCGGCGTCGCCGCGCCGCTGCCGATGGTCAACGTCGATACCGACGCGATCATTCCGAAGCAGTATCTCAAGACGATCAAGCGGACCGGCCTGTCCGCCGGCCTGTTCCACGAAATGCGCACCGACAGGAACGGCGTCGTCACCGGGGATTTCGTGCTCGACAAGCCGGCTTACAAAGAGGCCAAGATCCTGGTCGCCGGCGACAATTTCGGCTGCGGCTCGTCGCGCGAGCACGCGCCATGGGCGCTGCTCGACGCCGGCATCCGCTGCGTGATCTCGACCAGCTTCGCCGACATCTTTTTCAACAACTGCTTCAAGAACGGCATGCTGCCGGTCGTCCTGCCGCAGGCGGATGTCGACGCGCTGATGGCGGACGCGCAGATGGGCGCCAACGCGACCGTGACGGTCGACCTGGAGGCCCAGACGATCACCCGGCCGAACGGCGAGACCGTCGCCTTCGAGGTCGAGCCCTTCCGCAAGCACTGCCTGCTCAACGGCCTCGACGATATCGGCCTGACCCTGCAGAAGGCCGCCAGCATCGACAGCTTCGAAGCCCGCCACGCCCAGGACCGGCCGTGGATGACGCCGGCGGCGACGTAGAGGCGACCGACCCGCTACGAAATCTTTTCACGCAGGAAAAGCGGGAAAATACCTTGGTTGTCAATTGACAACAAAGGTTGGCGGGGTTATCTGTGCCAAGGAAGAGGCATCCGAACAAAGAGATCGAATCTGCGTTGAAGTATCTCGAGTCGGCAGGCTGGACGGTTGAGGAAGCCAAAGGGCGCAGCGCCCATTCGTGGGGCTATGTCCTTTGCCCGGCGAATGCTGGGAACGTCTGCCGTTCCGGGACGTTCTGCCGGATGTCCGTGTGGAGCACGCCGCGCAATCCGCAAGCGCACGCGGACGAGTTGCTTAGAAAAGCCAACGGCTGCGTCATGTTGGGATAACGGCGTCCATGCCTGAAACGAAGTTCGAGTTCGATCTGGTCTTTGCGCTTCCGGAAGAGACCGTGGACGAGGATGCCATCCTCGACGCCCTTTACGAAGCCGGATGCGACGACGCGGCGGTCGGCTTGGGCGCACCGGGCCTGATCGGCTTGGGGTTCACGTGCGCCGGCCGGGAAGCCGAGGCAGTCATCTCAGATACGGTGCAGCAGGTCCTGTCCGCCCTTCCGGAAGGGGCTGTGCTTCGGGAGGTAAAGCCTGACCTGGTCAGCCTCGCCGAAGTCGCTGCACGGCTGAAGGTGACCCGGCAAGCGCTGCAAAAGCGGCAAATGCCGCCGCCGTCCCTGGGCGGGCTTTACCGGGCGTCCGAAATGCCGCCTTACCTGGACTCGGTCAAAGGCAAGCTGCGCGAGGGATTCCGCGATGCAAGCGCTTGGTTCGCGGCGGCGCCGGGCGCCCAGCGGGTCAACGCCCGGATCGGTCTCGGCGAGTCGGGCGGCGATAGTCGCTAACGAGCCGCCACACGTCTTCTACGTCCCGATGCGGCCGCCGACCAGGGACAGGCCGCACTCGGCCGCGGCTTGTGCAAGAGCCTTGTCCAGCGTGGCCAGCGGCGCAGAATTCCGCAAGGCCGCTTCCAGATACGCAGCATCGTAGATGGTAAGTCTGTGCCTGTCGGCCAGATCGAAGGCCGTTTCCAGATCGGGTTCGACGTCGGTCCGGATCGGGAAGCGTTCAAGGGCGCGAAGCAGCTGCGCCGATGCATCGCGCGCAATCCGGCCCCGGCGCATTGCAACGAGCAAGCCGTTGCGGACCTCAAAATGCCAAAGCCGGGGAACCAGCGCGTCGTCGTCTTTCAGGCGCAGCCAGGCCCGGTCCGCCTGCGATCCGGCTTCCTCGTTCAGCAGCCATGCAAGCGCGATCGAAGCGTCGAGGACAAAGAGATTCAAAGGCGATGGCCCTCATGGCGCGCCCGGAGTAGTTCCTCGACCGACATGCCGGCAGGCTTCCATTTTTCCCGAATCCGCAGAAAGTCGGCCATCGCCTGTGCCCGTTCGGCGCTTTCGCTCGCCTGGACGGGGATCACATGAGCGATGGCCGCGCCATGACGGGTTATGGCTACGGTCTCGCCGCGCTCGACCGTACGGAGCACTTCCGCCAGCCGCGCCTTCGCTTCGGTGGCGCTGATAGTCTGCATGTCTTATTTTAACCGGTAATATTAACTGGTCAAAAAATTCAAATACTGTTTGAATCGGAAGGCGTCAAGACGGTCGACGGATTGCAACAAGTCTGCCGGACGCAATTCGCGGCCGCGACGCTGCGCACTCACCCCAGCACCGCCGCCAGCTTCATGGCGACGCCCATGTCGCCGGTGACCTTGAGCTTGCCCATCATGAAGGCGGTCGTCGGGTCGAGTTCGCCGGTCGCCATCTCCTTGAAGTCGTCCAGCGACATCGCGACGACGCAGTCGGCGTCCGTGTCCTCGTTGGAGACCGCGTAGGGCTCGGCTGTCCCGTCGAGGTAGAGGCAGCCGTCGCCGCCGAAATCGAATTTCACCGTGGCGTCGAGGCCGGAGGCGTCGCCGATGCGCTCGCGCATCGCTGACGTGACGTCGGCAAGGCTCATGGACGGGTTCCTCGCTGGGCGCGCCCGGCGGTGCGGGCGATTGGGGAATCAGGGTCTAGTGCACCCGCTCGACGATCGTCGCCGCGCCCATGCCGGCGCCGACGCACAGCGTGGCGAGGCCGGTTTCGGCGCCGCGGCGCTCCATCTCGTCGAGCAGCGTGCCGAGGATCATCGCGCCGGTCGCGCCGAGCGGGTGGCCCATGGCGATCGCGCCGCCGTTGACGTTGATCCGGTCGTGGTCGATACCGAGCTG
Organism: Rhodospirillaceae bacterium; assembly: GCA_028819475.1. NCBI lineage: Bacteria > Pseudomonadati > Pseudomonadota > Alphaproteobacteria > Rhodospirillales > Rhodospirillaceae > Rhodospirillaceae bacterium. The sequence continues at coordinate 25,002 of JAPPLJ010000035.1, read as the reverse complement.
CTTCATGTAGTAGAGCACGACCGAGGCGAAAGCCTCGTTGAGCTCGTACAGGTCGATGTCGCCGGTCTCCATGCCGGCCCGTTTCAGCGCCTTGCGGGTGACGTCGACCGGGCCGGTCAGCATGATGGTCGGCTCCGAGCCGTTGGAGGCGAAGGCGCGGATGCGCGCGCGGGGCTTGAGGCCGAGTTCCTCGCCCATCTCCTTCGTGCCGATCAGCATGGCGGCGGCGCCGTCGACGATGCCGGAGGAGTTGCCCGGCGTGTGGACATGGACGATCCGCTCGACCTCGGGATAGCGCTGGATGGCGACGGCGTCGAAACCGAACTGGCCGCCGATGCCCTCGAAGGAGGCGTTGAGCGCGCCGAGCGACTGCATGTCGGTCTCCGGGCGCATATGCTCGTCCTTCGCCAGGACGACCCGGTCGTTGACGTCCGTCACCGGGACGACCGTCTTCTCGAATCGGCCGTTCTCCCACGCCGCCGCGGCGCGCCTCTGGGATTCGACCGCGTAGGAATCGACATCGTCGCGCGAGAAGCCCTCGCGGGTCGCGATCAGGTCAGCGCCGATGCCCTGGGGCACGAAATAGATCGGCATGGCAACCGCCGGGTCCATGGCATAGGCGCCGCCGTCCGATCCCATCGGCACCCGGCTCATGCTCTCCACGCCGCCGCCGATCGTGAGATCGGCCTGGCCGGACATGACCTGCGCCGCCGCCAGGTTGCAGGCGTCGAGGCCCGATGAGCAGAAGCGGTTGATCTGGATGCCGGTCGCCTTCTCGTCGTAGCCCGCCTTGAGCGCGGCTAGCCGGGCGATATCGGCGCCCTGTTCGCCGACCGGCATGACGCAGCCCAGCACGATGTCGTCGATCCTCGACGTGTCCAGGTCGCTGCGGTCGCGCAGGGCGCCGAGGGTCTGCGCGGCCAGATCGACCGGCGTGATCTCGTGCAGGGCGCCGTCGGCCTTGCCGCGGCCCCGCGGCGTGCGCACGGCATCGAAGATATAGGCGTCGGTCATGGGGCGGGGTCCGCGATGGGGAAGCCGGAAATCGCCGAAGATATAGCGGGCGAGCCTGCGCAGGGGAAGCGCGGCATGGGGCGGCGGGCCGGGCATTGACCGCCGGTCAGGAAATGTTATCGCTTTGATCGTGGTGGCCGGGAGACGGATCGATGGCATCAATCAGAATTCGACAGATCTACGATAGTGTGGTGCAGCGGCTGGCGCGGCGCGCTGCATCGAACAACCGCTCCCTGGAAGACGAAGTGCGCCATATTCCGGAAAGCGCTGCCGGGGACGACGTGGCCGCCAATCGCGCCTCCTTCCTCGCCGTGGCGGACCGGCTACGCCGCGAAACCGAGGGGCGTCCCCAAACGCTATCGGAAGTGTTGATTCGCGAAGACCGCGACCGCGGCCACCGCGACTGCCTGTGAATCCGACGGTCGAGCGATCGGGAACGGCATCGCGCGGAATCAAGCGACCGTCGATTGGCGCCCGACTGCGTTGCCGCCGGGGCGGGCCGTCGCTATGGTCGCGGCCATGAGCGGCACGGGAAAAGGCCCGGGGCAGAACGCCGGCAGGCGGCTGATCGTCGGTCTCAGCGGCGCGTCGGGCATCGTCTACGGCGTGCGGGTGCTGGAGGCGCTGCGCGGCACCGGGGTGGAAACCCATCTCGTGATGACGAAGTCCGCCGAGGTCACGCTGGCCTACGAGATGACGGCCAAGGTGGCGGATATCCGCGCGCTCGCCGACGTCGTCCACCCGGTCCACGATATCGGCGCGGCGATCTCGTCGGGCTCGTTCCGCACCGAGGGCATGATCATCGCCCCTTGCTCGGTGCGCACCATGTCGGAGATCGCGGCCGGGACGACGGCCAGCCTGATGACCCGGGCCGCCGATGTCGTGCTCAAGGAACGCCGCCGGCTCGTCCTGCTGGTGCGCGAGACGCCGCTCCACACCGGCCATCTGCGCACCATGACGCGGCTGTCGGAGATGGGCGCGATCGTCGCGCCGCCGGTGCCGGCCTTCTACCAGCGGCCGGAGACCGTCGACGATATCGTCAACCAGACGGTCGGCCGGGCGCTCGACCTGTTCGGCTTCGATCTCGGCCTGGTCAAGCGCTGGGGCGAACCGGCGGCGGCCGGCGGCGTCGGCAAACCGGCCCGGAAATCCGGCGAAGCCTGACGGGCGGTCCGGCGCCATTCCGATCGAGGGATGCGCCGTTTCCCGCCTTGACCGGTGCGGCAATTCGTCGGAAGAGGGACCGCTGATCGAGGGATGCGCCGCAAGGCGCCAGACAGAGCCACCCGGAAACCGGTCGGAAACAAGCCGGTGGCGTGCGAAATGGCGGGGCGATGGCGGCAACCCACATTCACGATCTTGCGCTGATCGTCGAGGATCTGGAGCGCAGCGGGCGGCTTGCCCGCATCGGCAGCAGCGTCGATCTCAAGCACGATCTGGCCGGCCTCGCCGCCGAGCTCGAGAGCCAGCCTCGCGCCCTTCTGTTCGAGAATGTCGCCGGCCACGAATGGCCGGTGCTGACCGGCCTCTACTGGTCGCGCGAGCTGTTGGCCGACCTGCTGCGGCGCGAGGAGCGGACGCTGCCGCAATATGTCTCCGACTGCATCCGCCAATGGCAGCAGGCGCCGGTCGATCCCGTGACCGTGCCGTCCGGCCCGGTGCTCGACGTGACGGAACCGGATGTCGACCTCGCCCGGATGCCGATCCCGATCCATGCCGAGAAGGACGGCGGTCCTTATTTCGACGCCGCCGTGGTGATCGCGAAGGATCCCGAAACCGGCGTGCGCAACGCCTCGATCCAGCGCTTCCAGGTCGTCGCCAAGGACCGGATGCACGTCAACATCGACGCCGGCCGGCATCTGGAACTCTATCTGGAGAAGGCGGAAGCGCGCGGCGAGACGCTGACCTTCACGCTCAACTGCGGCGTCGGCCCCGGCCTGCACTTCGCCGCCGCCGCGCCGGCCGAGGCCGCCCCGGCGGATTCCGACGAGCTCGGCATCGCCAGCGCCTTCCACGGCGCGCCGCTCGAACTGGTCAAGGCCTCGAACGGCCACGACGACATGGTCGCCCACGCCATGTGGGCGCTGGAGTGCGAGATGGCGCCCGGCGAGGTCGCGGACGAGGGGCCGTTTGCCGAGGTCACCGGCTACTATGCCACCGTGGCGCCGCGGCCGGTCGTCCATGTCCGCAAGATCCACCGGCGGGCGCAGCCGGTGTTCCAGACCATCCTGTCGGGCGTCGAGGTGTGGAATTCCGTCGGCCTGCTCGGCGAAGCCAACATCCTGCAACTGCTGCAGAAGCAGGTGCCCGGCGTCACCGACGTCTATATGAGCCACGGCGGCGGCGGCTTCTATCACTGCGTCGTCCAGCTCGCCCAGAAGCGCCAGGGCTGGTCGAAACAGGCGATCCTCGCCGCCTTCTCCGCCTTCCCGCCGCTCAAGATGGTGACGATCGTCGACGACGATGTCGACCTGCGCAGCGCCCAGGACGTCGAATGGGCGATGGCGACGCGGCTCGACCCGACGAAGGGCATCGTCACCATCGACGAATCCTTCGGCCACGGGCTCAACCCGTCTTTCCCGGACTATCTCGGCCCGAAGGTCGGTTTCGACGCCACCAAGCCCTATCCGCCCACCTGGGCCTATGAGCGGGCGACCTACAAACCCATGTCTCTGGAGGCCGTGGAAATGGTGCAACCGGATATCGTTCGCCGGGCCGCCGCGCCCAAACGGGAAGCGCCGCAGGCCGGCGCGTCGCGCGCCGAGACCGAAGCCTTCGAATCCTCTCTCGCCCGGCCGCAGCCGATCGACCTGACGCCGGTCCGGTCCGGCGCCGCCCACCAAGCAACAGCGGCCGCGGACGACCCGGACGGCTGGATCGCCCGGCCCGCACCGGTCGACCTGACGCCGGTCCGCTCCGATGCCGCCCGCCACGCAGCGGCCGCGGCCGATCCGGACGCCTGGATTGCCCGCCCCGCGCCGATCGACCTTGCGGCGGCGGGCGCTTCCGGCGCCGCCGGCGCAGGCGGGTCCGCGGCCCCGGTTCACGATCCCGACGCCTGGATCGTCCGGCCGCCGCCGGTCGACCTCGGGCCGGCCCGCGCCCGGGAAGCGCGGCAGCAGACAGAAGCCGCTGCCGACCCGGACGCCTGGATTTCCCGCCCTGCGCCGATCGACCTTGCATCGCTCGGCAGCGCCGAAGAGACCGCGCCGGGCGCCGTGCCGGCCCCGGCCGCCGCGCCGCCGGCGGAACCGGCCGATCCGGACGCCTGGATCATCCGCCCTGCGCCCGTCGATCTCGGCCCCGGCCGTGCGGAGAGGGAAAAGCCGGCTGCCGCCGCCGAAAAGCCGGCCCGGAGAACCGCGAAGGCGGCAAAGAAGAAGAAAAAGAAGGCGGCGGGCGCGGCGCGCGACAAGGCCGGCAACGGATCGAAGAAACCGGCAGCGGCCCCCGCCAAATCCGAACAGGCCAAATCCGAACAGGCCAAATCCGAACAGGCCAAATCCGAACAGGCCAAATCGAAACGGGGCGAATCCAAACCGTCTGCCGCCAAACCGGCCGCTTCCAAACGGTCCGGTTCCAGACAGGTTGCCCCGAAACAGGCCGCCCGGAAGGCCGCACAGCCCGCCCGCCGGGAGAAAGATGTCGAAGACGCGGTGCGCCCGGGCGCTTTCTTCGACGGCCCGGTCCTGCCGGCGGCGCCGCGCCCGGCCGTGCGCCGCAGCGCGAAGAAGGATCGCGTTTCGCCGGCCCCGCGGGCCGCCCGGACTCAGAAAGCGCCGCCGAAAGCCGGCAGCTTCTTCGGCGACGACTGAGGCGGCCCGGCCTTCCGTCCCGGTTTCCGGCGGCGGCTTTCCGCGCCTACCGCCCGGCGCTTATCTTCCAGCGCTTATCTTCCGGCGCTTATCGTCCAGCGCTGGGCCGGCCCGACACCTCGGCGTACCAGCGCTGCGCATTGGCGGCGTCCTCCGGCAGGCTCACCTTGATCCACTTGGCGAAGTCGACCGTCACCAGGGCGGTGATGTCGGCGATGGTGTAGTCGTCGCCGGCCAGGAAGCGCCTGTCGCCGACCAGATCGTCGAAATCCTCGAAGAAGCGCTCGATGCGCTGCCGCCCCCGGGCGCCCAGTTCCGGGATCTGCTCGTAACCGTGCCTGCCGGTCAGCGCGCGCCCGGCCATCCCCCTGGCCGTGTTGCGCAGGCATTCGCCGATCGCCATGAAGCCGTCCATCTCGATGCGCCATTCGAGGTCGCCGACCAGGCCCTTCTCGGCCGGCGTCCGGCCCATCAGCGGCGGTTCGGGCACGGCGGCCTCGAGATAGTGGAAGATGCCAGTCGAGGAGGCGATGCGCCGGCCGTCGTCCAGCTCCAGGACCGGCACGGTGAGATACGGATTGATGGCGGCGAATTCGGGCTTGCGCTGTTCGCCTTCGCGCAGGTTGACCTCAACGACCTCGACTTCGTCCAGCAGGCCCTTCTCGGCCAGGGCGATGCGGGCGCGGCGCGGCGAGGGCGCGGTGGAGCAATCGTAGAATTTCATGGCGGCAATCTCCGGACCGGACAGGCCGCCCGGTTATACGAACGCGGCCCGCTGCCGTGAAGCCCCTGGGGGCGGAACCGGACCGGAGGAGCGGTTCGGCCGGTAGCGGGTGCTCCGGTTGCCGCCGACCGGGCCGGAATTCTCACAGCACCCATCCGATCAGCACGATGCCGCCGACGAAGAACGCCAGGAAGACCGCGAAGGCGAGCTTGAGGTTGCGGCGCACCAGCTTTTCCGCCATCGGACCCAGCAGGTATACGGCCCCGGCCACGGCGAAGAAGCGGACCCCGCGGCCGATCAGCGATACGGCGGTGAAAGCGAACGGGTCCATCTGGAAGAACCCGCTGGACACGGTCACCACCTTGTAGGGCACCGGGGTGAGCGCGCCGATGGCGACGAACAATTCGTCGTATTTCTCGTACTCCGCCTTGACGACGGCCATCTTGTCCATGGCGCCGTAGAGTTCGAGCAGGGGCCGGCCGATTTCCTCGAAGGCGAAAAAGCCGATCGCCCAGCCCAGGCAGCCGCCGACGACCGACGCCGCCGTGCAGGCCGCAGCCAGGATCCAGGCCCGGCTGCGCACCGCCAGAATCATCGGGATCAGCAGGACATCGGCGGGCAGCGGAAAGAAGGTCGCCTCGGCGAAGGCGAAGGCGACGAGCCACGCGAAGGCGTGCGGGTGCGCCGCCTTCGCCATTGCCCAGCCATACAGCCCCTTGAGCACCGCCGCCCCTCCTCGCTGCGCAGATTCGCCTGCGCCGTCGCATCCGCGCCCGCCGCCGGTGTGGCAAGCCGGCCGGTCCCTGTCATTGCGCAGAACACCGCACGGCCGATCCGGCGGGCGGTGTCGGCAGCATGCACCGGATCGCCCCTCGTCCAGACAGACCGCGGCGGCACCGGTTTCGAAGATCCCGCAGGAGGGGCCCCGCCGCGGAAGTATGGCGCTCACCGTTTCTGACGGAGCGTTGAATTGTCGTGAAACCGAACCGTCCCTAGGTGTAGGCTCAACGAAACCGCGGCGTTCGCGCCGCGCGAATTTCCGAGGATACACGACCCATGTTCGTTCATCGCCGCCGCGGATGGGACATTCCCGAACACCGCGCAACGCCCGAGAGCTTTTTCCTGCAGCGCCGCGCCCTCGCGAAGACCCTGGCCGCCGGGCCGATCCTGGCCGCCTCGGCGCCCCTGCTCGGCGCCGGCAGCGCGTTCGCGGCCGCCGACCCGAGCGCCGGCCTCTATCCGGTCAAGCGCAACCCGAAATACACGGTCGACCGGGGGCTGACGCCGGAGCGGATCGCGACGACCTACAACAATTTCTACGAATTCGGCTCGCACAAGCAGATCTCGCCGGTGGCGCAGCGGCTGGAAACACGGCCCTGGACGGTCGCGATCGACGGCGCGGTCGAGAAGCCGATGAAGATCGATATCGACGACCTGCTGAAGAAAATGCCGCTGGAGGAGCGGGTCTACGCCCACCGCTGCGTCGAGGCCTGGTCCATGGTGGTGCCGTGGTCCGGCTTTCCGCTCAAGGCGCTGGTCGATCTTGCCCGGCCGCTGGGCAGCGCGAAATACCTCGTCATGCAGACCTTCAAGAATCCGAAGGTCGCGCCGGGCCAGCGCCAGATCTGGTATCCCTGGCCTTATACCGAGGGGCTGACGATGTTCGAGGCGGTCAACGAACTGTCCTTCATCGTGACCGGCCTCTACGGCAAGCCGGTGCCGAAGCAGAACGGCGCGCCGCTGCGCCTCGCCGTGCCGTGGAAATACGGCTTCAAGCACGTCAAGTCGATCGTGCGCTTCCACTTTACCGACAAGCGCCCGGTCAGCTTCTGGGAAAAGCTCCAGGGCCGCGAATACGGCTTCTGGGCCAACGTCAATCCCAAGGTGCCGCATCCGCGCTGGAGCCAGGCGAGCGAGCGCGACATCGGCACCGGCGAACGCATCCCCACCAAGCCCTGGAACGGCTACGGCGACTATGTCGCCGCGATGTACGCCAACCTGAAGGGCGAGGTGCTGTTCCGGTAGCGATGGGGCGCGCCGGCCGCTGCCTGGCCGTCCTTGCCGGCCTGTTGCCGGCGGCGGGCCTGTCGGCGCCGGCGTTCGCCGAAGACGTCGATCTCGAACTCGTCCTCGCCGTCGATATCTCCGGCAGCGTCGACCACGTCGAGGCCCGGCTCCAGCGCCAGGGTTACCTGCAGGCGCTGGTCGACCCTCGGGTCGTCGCGGCGATCACGAGCGGCGAGCGGCGCCGGATCGCCGTCACCTATATGGAATGGGCCGGGGCGCATTATCAGAATGTTGTCGCCGGCTGGACGGTCGTGCGCGACATGGCCTCGGCCAGGGCCTTCGCCGCGGCGGTTGCCGCGCATCCGGTCACGACCGAACGCTGGACCTCGATCAGCGCCGCCATCGATTTTGCCCTCGGCCTGTTCGGAACCAATCCCCATCGCGGGGTGCGCAAGGTTCTCGACATTTCCGGCGACGGCAAGAACAACAATGGCGGCCTGCTGGAGCCGGCGCGGGCCCGGGCGCTCAAGGCCGGGGTGACGATCAACGGCCTGCCGATCGTGAACGACCGGCCCAACCCTTGGGGCCTGCCGCCGCCCAAGGACATGGACCGGTATTATTTCGAGCGGGTGATCGGCGGGCCCGGCTCCTTCATCGTCGTGGCGCGCGGATTCCGCAGCTTCGGCGATGCCGTGAAGGCGAAACTGGCGCTCGAGATTGCCGGGGAGATTGCCGCCCCGCCCCGCCGGCCGCTACACTTCGCCCTGCGGCCGCGCTGAATCGGTCCGCTGAATCGATCCTTGGGATACGGAACCGGCGACGGAACCGCCGGCCCGCTGCGTTTCGGAATTCGAGGGTTGTCGACATCCCGGTCCACGAAACCAGTGCCAAACCGGAGAAATTCTCGCCATGAAACCCCTTCCCCTCCTGCTCGCCGCCGCCGCCGTCGGCCTGACCGCCGTTGCCGCCCCCGCCAACGCCCACCGCGGCCTGCGCATGTTCGACCGGGCCGACGCCAACAAGGACGGCAAGGTCACCCAGGCCGAATTCGCCGCCGCGCGCACCGCCCGGTTCGCCGGGATCGACACCAACAAGGACGGCGCGCTCGAAGTCTCGGAAATGCGCGCCTGGAAGCGCACCTGGCCGTCGCGCGTCCGCGACGCCCGCTTCAAGGCGCTCGACGCCGACGGCGACGGCAAGGTCGGCGCCGAGGAATTTGTCGCCCGGCGCAAGGCGGCCTTCGCCCGGATCGACACCAGCAAGGACGGCGCGGTCGACAAGGCGGAATTCGATGCGGCTTTCGAGAAGTTCCGCGGCCGCATGGGCGCGTTCCATGGCGACGGCCGCGGCAAATACGGCAAGCATCCCCGGCGCTGGCGCGACCGGCGCGGCCGCCGGCCGGAAGAGCGTATGGACCTGAACGGCGACGGCAAGGTGACCCGCGCCGAATTCGATACGCTCGGCCGGATGATCTTCCTGCGCCTCGACGGCGACGGCGACGGCGCCGTCAGCCGCAAGGAGATGCGGACGGCGCGCTGGCGTTTCCACCGGCGCGATTCCGGGCGCTAGGCGCAACGGCCGAACGGGAACCGGCGTGCGTGCCTCCGCACTCTGCGCAGCGCCCGTTGCCCGGGCGCAGGCCCTACCGTCCCGGATGACGCTGTCCGGGACACCTGCGCCGGCGGCCGACCGGGCGGCCATCGCCGCCGACGCGGCGCTGATGGGCCGGGTCGCCGCCGGCGATCCGGCCGCCGCGCGCGCTGTCGTCGACCGGCACCTGGCGGGCCTGGTCGCCTTCGCCTGGCGCATGGTCGGCGACGGCTCGGCCGCCGAGGACGTTGCCCAGGACGCGATGCTGAAACTGTGGCGCCAGGCGCCGCGCTGGAAGCCGAAAGCCCAGATCGGCACCTGGCTGCGTCGGGTCGCCTACAACCGGTGCATCGATCTGCACCGGCGCGCGCGTCCCAGCGACAACATCGCTGACGTCGGGTTGGAGGATCCGGCGCCCGGCCCGGCCCGCAACCTGCTGGCGGCCGAAGTCTCCGCGATCGTCCGCTCGGCGATGGCGGACCTGCCCGAACGGCAGCGGGCGGCCATCGCCATGGTGCATTTCGACGGGATGAACAACGGCGAGACCGCGGCGGCGCTCGAAGTGAGCGTCGAAGCCGTCGAATCGCTGCTCGCGCGCGGCCGCCGGGGTCTGCGCCAGCGCCTGAGCGACCTGAAACCGGACCTTCTCGGGGAGTTCACGTCATGAAGGCCGCGACATGACCGCGAACGGGACCGGACCGGGCACGGAAGCGGCCGTCGCGGCGCTCGGCGAACTGCTCGACGCCTACGGCGCCGATCCGGCGCGCTGGCCGGCCGGAGACCCGCGCCGCGCCGCCGCGTGGGCGCTCATCGATGCCGGCGACCCGGCTGCGCTGCAGTCGCTCGCCGCCGCCAGGGCGCTGGACCGCGCGCTGGCCAGCGCGGCGCCCCCGGTTCCCTCGGCCGCGCTTGCCGGCAGCGTCCTGCAGGCGGCGCAGCGGCCGAGCCCGGTTTCGGGCGCCTGGGCCGGCCTGCTCCTGAGACCGGTCTTCCTGAAGCCGGCCGGCGCGCTCGCCTGCGCCATGCTTCTCGGGCTCGCGGTGGGAAGCTGGTCGCCGGTGCCGATTGCCGGTATCGGCGAAAGCCGGGCGGCCGGGCTGGAATATGAAATGGCGTCCCTCGGTGCGCTCGACGGCAACGGGGACGACAACGGCTTCGGAGACTTCGTCGAGTGACGCGCCGCACCCTCATCATTCTGCTGATCGTTTCCGGCGGGCTGAACCTGTTCCTCGCCGGGATCATCGCGGCCAGCGTCTTCGCTTACTGGAACCGGCCGGATATCGGCTCCGGTCCGCGCACGGCGTTCCGCCTCTACCGCGCCGTCGACGATCTGGCCGAGCCGCAGCGCTCGCGCGCCCGTGCGTTGCTGAAAGAAAAGCGCCCGGAAATCCGTGCACGGATCGAAGCCATCCGCGCCGCGCGGCGCGATCTTCGCAAACGGATTCGCGACGGCGCGGTAGCGCCGGATGCGGTCGAGGCCGGCTTCCGCAAACTGCAACAGGCCCGGGGCGAAGCCCAGACGGCGCTGCACGCGCTGGTCCGCCGGATCGCCGAGACCCTGACGCCGGACCAGCGCCGGCGCTTCTACAGCCAGGCCTACCGCCCGCGCGGCAAGAAACGCAAATGGCGCAAGGGCGACGCGGGAGAACGCCGGGAGTGACGGCAGCCGCGCGGACGCGGCCCCGCCGCCGTGCTCCGCCTAGCGCTCGGCCTCCGCAGTCAGCTGCGCTTCCTCCGCCAGGGCCCTGATGATGGTGTCCTTCGGCAGAATGCCCCGCAGTTCGCCCGCGTCGTTCAGCACCGCGACCGGGATATCCTCGCCCACCGTCATCGGCAGGACTTCTTCCAGGACCATGTCTTCGGTCGCGGTCGGCACGTCCTCCACCAGGCTGTCGACGGTCCCGACATTGTCGCGCTGTCCCCGGCGCAGCGACGCCGCGGTGACGGCGCCGACCAGCCGGCCGTCGGCGTCGACGACATAGGTCACGCGCAGGCCGCCCTCGCCGAGCTGCCTGAGCGCTTCGCCGGGCGTCGCGTCCACCTTGGCGATCGCGCATTCGAGCTTCACCGTGCCGGCGGTCAGCACGCGGCCGCGGTTCACGTCCTCGACGAACCGGCGGACATATTCGGTCTGCGGCCTCTGGAGAATTTCCTCGCCCGTGCCGATCTGTTCGATCGCGCCGTCCTTCATGATCGCGATCGTATCGCCGAGGCGCAGGGCCTCGTCCAGATCGTGGGTGATGAAGACGATCGTCTTGTGCAGGGTATCCTGCAACTCGATCAGCTGGTCCTGCATCTCGCGCCGGATCAGCGGATCGAGGGCGCTGAAGGCTTCGTCCATCAGCAGGATGTCGGCGTCGGTCGCCAGCGCCCGGGCGAGGCCGACGCGCTGCTGCATCCCGCCCGACAACTGGCTGGGAAACTGGTCCTCATAGCCGGTCAGGCCGACCTGGCCGATCCAGTGGCGCGCCGTCTCGCGGTTGGCGCGCTTCTCGACCCGGCTGCCGCCCTTGATGTCCAGGCCGTAGGCGACGTTGTCGATCACCGTCTTGTGCGGAAACAGGCCGAAACGCTGGAACACCATGCTCATCATCCGGCGCCGGAAATCCTCCAGCTCCCTGCCTTTGAGCGCGAGGATGTCCTGGCCCTCGACGATGATCTCGCCGGCTGTCGGCTCGATCAGCCGGTTGATGTGCCGGATCAGGGTCGACTTGCCGGAGCCGGACAGGCCCATCACGACGGTGCACTGCCCCGGCTCGACGGTGAGCGTCACGTCCTGCACGCCGATCGTGTGGCCGGTTTCGTTCAGCAGGTCGTCCTTCGACACGCCGCGGCGCACCAGCTCGATCGCGTTGTGCGGCTTGGGACCGAAGATCTTGAAGACGTTGCTGATCTGGATTTGACCCATGGGGCGGGACGGTCCGGTTGTTGTCCTGAGCGGCGGGCGTTTGACGGCGGCGGCGGATCGCGGGCCTAGTGGGCCACGGTCCGGTGGGTTTCCATGCGCCGGCCGTAGGACTGGGTGATGCGGTCCAGCACGATGGCCAGCAACACGATCGACAGGCCGGCGATGAAGCCGGTGCCCGGCTCCTGCCGCTGCAGGCCGAACAGCACTTCCTGGCCGAGGCCGCGCACGCCGATCATCGAGGCGATCACGACCATGGCGAGCGCCATCATGATCGACTGGTTGAGCCCGGCCATGATGTTGGGCAGCGCGAGCGGTATCTGCACGTTGAACAGTTTCTGCCGCCGGCTCGCGCCGAACGACGTCGCCGCCTCCATGACCTCCTTGTCGACCAGCCGGATGCCGAGGTCGGTCAGCCGGATCAGCGGCGGCGCGGCGTAGATCATGGTCGCGATCACGCCGGCGAAGTTGCCGAGGCCGAGCAGCATCACGACCGGGATCAGGTACACGAAGGACGGCATGGTCTGCATCATGTCGAGGATCGGCAGCATGACCGAGCGGGCCCGGTCGCTCTGGGACATCAGGATGCCGAGCGGCAGGCCGAACACCACCGTCACCAGGATCGAGACACTCATCAGCGAGAGCGTCTGCATGGTCGGCTTCCACAGCGCCATCGACCAGATCAGCAGGAAGGCCAGCGCAACGCCGACGGTGACGACGAGATTGCGGCTGGCGTGCCAGGCGATGCCCGTGAACAGCAGGGTGAGGAGCGGCCAGGCGATGGACTGGTGCAGGAAGCGTTCGAAAAACCCGATCTTGTGGACCACCCAGCGGTTCAGCTGGTCCAGCGGGTCGCCGATCTTGAGCAGCAGCCAGTCGACCGATTCGTCGACCCAGACATCCAGCGGGATGATGGAGGTATCGAATTTCAGGCCGGTCAGATAGCTCCAGAGGCCGGACAGCCCCAGCACCAGCACGACAAAAAACGCGCCGGCGCCGATGCTGTGCCTCCGGTAGCCGTGTTCGAGGGCCTCATGGCGCCCGGCGGCGGCATACGCGATCCAGCCGACGATCGCGGCGCACAAGACGAGCGAAAATATGCTGCCCGCATCCATGGCTGCCTCTCCCTAGGGCCGCTTTCGCGTTGCGCGCGAAGACCGGAAATTTTCAAAAGAAAAAGCCTGCCGGGCCAACGCCGCCCGGCAGGCACCATTTAGCACAGGGTCCGACGGTCGGACGACCCGAGGCCTAGAGCGCTGCCTTGACCTTGGCCGCGATGTCGGCCGGAACCCATTTCGTCCAGATCGCCGCGTTGTTCTTGAGGAAATTGGCGGCCGCTTTCGCGCCCGTCTTGTCCTTGTTCTCGCGCATGAAGACGAGGGCCTTGTTCACCGTATTGCTGTCCAGAACGTATTTGGACAGCATGGTCGTGATCGGCCCGGCCGCTGCGGCGAACTTCTTGTTCATGCCGATGATCACCTTGATCGTCGGATAGGCGGTCGCCTTCATGCCCTTGCCGGACTTGGCCTTGTCGAGCTTCTTCCAGATCTCCTCGTTATATTCGGGCTCTTTCAGCATCACCATGTCGTACTTGCCGAGCAGCCAGGTCGGAGTCCAGTAGTAGGCGACGATCGGCTTGCCGCGCTTGTAGGCCGAGGCAATGGCTGCGGCCAGCGCTTCGCCGGTGCCCGGGCGGAAGTTGGTGAACTTGCCGTCCAGACCGTAGGACTGCATTTTCTTCGTGTTCACCCGCTCGCAGTTCCAGCCGATCTTGCAGTTGTAGAAGCGGCCCTTGGACGGCTCCTCCGGGTCCTGGAACAGGTTGGCGTATTTACCCAGGTCGGCGACGCTTTTCAGGTCCGGCGCCGCAGCCTTGATGCCGCGCTTCTTGTCGCCTTCGATGAGATAGCGGGGGACGTAGAAGCCCTGGTCAGCGCCAGTGATCGAGACGCCGCCCGGCTCCATGACCTTGCCGGTCGCCTTCATCTTGTCCCAGATTTCCCGGTTGTTGGCGTACCAGATCTCCATGGAGATGTGCAGATCGCCCTTGGCCAGCGCGTTCAGGCTCGGCGCCGTGGTCGTCGGGATGGATTCGCTCGTGCAGCCCCAGCCCTTTTCGACCAGCACGCGCGCCACGGCGACGTGGAAATGGTTGGAACCCCAGTCCAGCCCCGAGAATTTAATGGTGTCCTTGACCGGGCAGCCGGCCGCGGCGGCCGGCGGCGCGGCAAAGGCAAGTCCCGCAGCGGCGACGAGCGCGGCTGCCGATAGATGTCTCAACATGATCTCCTCCCTGGAGTGATAATGCGATAGGTCCGAAGGCTTGCCGCAGCGGGGTCGACCGGAATTCGCCGGCAAACCCGTCTATCGGCTTGTTCATTGGGGTCGGTTACACACCAAATCGCCCGTGTATTCGCGCCTTTGCGAAACGCCCGGCAGGACGCGCCGGAATGACCGGCAAATCCAACGCCAGCGTGCGAAACAGCATAACCGGCGTCCGACTATTGTCAAATTTCGGTTTGGGATTCGAGAGTGGTGCCGTTTACAGGAGTCATCGGCTTGACGGCGCTTGCACGACCGATTCCGCGCGGATTCCCGGAATTTTCGGGCTTGGGTCAATCAAAAACGCGTTATGTGCACCACAAGCCGTCGGTATGCCGTTCATTCGCGCCATGAGCGTCTGTAGGACGGCGTGTGAGGATCCCTTTCCGCAGGAAATCCCGCCATGGCGAAATGTCCGAACTTTCTCTTCATCATGGCCGATCAACTCGCGCCCCAGATACTGCCGGCCTATGGCGGTGCGCCGGTGCGGACGCCGCATCTCGACCGGCTGGCCGCGCAGGGCGTCCTGTTCGAGAATGCCTACTGCACCTTTCCGCTCTGCGCGCCGGCACGGTTTTCCCTGCTGAGCGGGCGGCTGCCGTCGCGGATCGGCGCGTTCGACAACGCGGCCGAATTTCCCGCGTCGGTGCCGACGTTCCACCATTACCTGCGCGCCGCCGGCTACCGGACCTGCCTCTCCGGCAAGATGCATTTCGTCGGCCCCGACCAGTTGCACGGCTACGAGGATCGGGTGACCACCGACGTTTATCCCGCCGATTTCGGCTGGGTGCCGGACTGGCGGCTCGACGGCGAAACCTGGCTCGAATGGTATCACAGCATGCGCGCGGTGCTCGACGCCGGCCCGCACCCGCGCAGCGTCAACGTCGCCTATGACGACGAGACGGAGTTCGAGGCCGTGCGCTGGCTGCACGACCGTGCCGACAGCGGCGACGGCCGGCCCTTCGCGCTCACCGTGTCGTTCATGTCGCCCCACGATCCCTATCTCGCACCGCCCCGCTGGTGGGACGAATACCACGACGTCGAAATCGATCCGCCCCGCGTCGGCGATATTCCGCTCGAAGACCGCGATCCGCACAGCCGTCGCCACTGGTTCCTGACCGGCCGCCACCGGGATGCGGTCGGCGAAGCGGAAATCCTGCGCATGCGCCGCGCCTATTACGCGCTGACGAGCTACATCGACGCCAAGGTCGGCCGGCTGCTGGATGCGCTCAGGGAGACCGGAGCCGCCGACGATACGGTAGTCGTCTTCACGTCCGATCACGGGGATTCGCTGGGCGAGCGTGGCCTGTTCTTCAAGATGTCCTTCTTCGAATGGTCCGTGCGGGTGCCGTTGATCCTGCACGCGCCCTTCGCCTTCGCGCCGCGCCGGGTGGCGCAGAACGTGTCCCATCTCGATCTCTTCCCCACATTTCTCGAACTGGCGGGCGAGTCCGGCGCGCTGCCCGAACTTGCCGCGCCCGTCGACGGCCGGTCGCTGGTCGCGCTTGCCGGCGGCGATGCGGCCGGATGGCCCGATCTCGCCTGCGCCGAATACACCGCGGAGGGCGCGCGGGAACCGATGCTGATGGTCCGCAGGGGGCCGCACAAGCTGATCGCCGGCCGGACCGATCCGCCGCTGCTGTTCGATCTCGAAGCCGACCCTGACGAAGGCGAGAACCTTGCCGGCCGGCCGGACTATGCCGCCGTGCGCCGCGAACTGGAATCGGTCGTTGCCGATACCTGGGATATCGCGGGCCTGGAACGGCAGGTGCTGGAGAGCCAGGCGGCGCGGCGCCTGCTGACCCGGGCGCTCGGCGCCGGGCGCCGCACGAGCTGGGACTACCAGCCGCTGCGCGACGCGGCCCGGCTCTATTATCGCGATGCGGCGGATGTCCAGGCGGCCTACAGCGGCACGGTTTCCGGCCCGCCTTCCAACTGACGGCACCGGATGGAAAAATCCGACAGGCTCAGGCCATGCCCTGCATCTTCAGGGCGTTGTGTACGCCCGGATCTTCCCTCATGCGCTTGTTGAAGGCCTTGAGGTTGGGAAAAGCATTCAGCCGGTCGGGCATGAAGCCGGCCCACACGGTGAAGACGAACAGGTAGGGATCGAGGATCGAGCGCGCGTCGCCGAGCATCCAGTCCCGCCCGGCCATATGGTCCTCGATCACCCCCAGCTGGAAGGCGATCTCTTCGGCGGCATGGGCCTTGACTTCCGCCCTGGCGCCGTCGCTGTCGGCGAAGCGGTGGGTCATGAAATAGGGCGTGAAGCTGGTGTGGACGTCGCCGTTGAAATGCGACAGCCAGCGCTGCACGGCATGCCGGGCTTCCGCACCGCCATCCCCGTCCGATCCGGGGCCCAGCCCGGCGCCGGGCCAGGTCTCGGCGATGTATTGCAGCACCGCGTTGACCTGCGAAACGCAGGTGCCGTCGTCGAGTTCCAGCACCGGCACCTTGCCGGCCGGGTTCTTTTCAAGAAATTCCGGCGCGCGGGTTTCGCTGCGCTTCATTTCAGACAGGTCGTAGTCCGCGCCGGCCCATTCCAGCGCGATATGGGGCGCCAGCGCGCAGGAAGCCTGGAAATAGTGAAGTTTCATTCGCCTTTCCCGGCGTTTGAGATACGACGGAAGGCTCCCCGGCCGCGCGGCGGCGGCCGGGGAGCGATCTTGACAAGGGACGGTCAGGCCACCTTCGGCAGGGCGGCGAGCGCCATCGCCAGTTCCTGGTCGTTATAGTCGTCGTCGGTCAGCTGGCCGGAGGCGTAGCTCTGGTAGGCCGCCATGTCGAAATTGCCGTGGCCGCACAGGTTGAACAGGATCGCCTTCGACCTTCCGTCGCGCTTGCATTTCAGCGCCTCGTCGATCGCGCCCTTGACGGCATGGTTGGCTTCCGGCGCCGGCAGGATGCCCTCGGCCTTGCCGAACGCCACGCCCGCGGCGAAACACTCGGTCTGGTGCCAGGCGGTCGGCCGGACATAACCCTCGTGGACCATCTGGCTGACCAGCGGCGACATGCCGTGATAGCGCAGCCCGCCGGCATGGTTGGCCGGCGGCACGAAGCCCGAGCCCAGCGTGTGCATCTTGACCAGCGGCGTCATCTTCACGGTGTCGCCGAAATCGTAGGCATACTGGCCCTTGGTCAGCGACGGGCAGTTGGCCGGCTCGACGGCGACGATCTCGACGTCCCGGCCGCCGCGCAGCTTCTCGCCCAGGAAGGGGAAGGCGATGCCGGCGAAATTGGAGCCGCCGCCGGTGCAGCCGACGACGATATCCGGATAGTCGTCGGCCATTTCCATCTGCTTGATGGCTTCCTGGCCGATCACCGTCTGGTGCATCAGGACATGGTTGAGCACGCTGCCGAGCGCGTATTTGGTGTCGTCGCGCTGGACCGCCCGCTCCACCGCCTCGGAAATCGCGATGCCGAGCGAGCCGGAACTGTCCGGGCTGTCCTTCAGGATCGCCTTGCCGCCCTCGGTCAGAGTCGACGGGCTGGCGTAGCATTTGGCGCCGAAACTCTCCATGAAGGCCTTGCGGTAGGGCTTCTGCTCGAAGCTGATCTTGACCATGAAGACCTCGATCTCGAGGCCGAAAAAGGCCCCGGCGAGGGCGAGCGATGAGCCCCACTGTCCGGCGCCGGTTTCCGTGGTCAGCCGCGCGACGCCTTCCTTCTTGTTGAAGAAGGCCTGGGCCAGCGCCGTGTTCGGCTTGTGGCTGCCGGCCGGGCTCACGCCCTCGTATTTGTAGTAGATGCGCGCCGGGGTATCGAGCGCCTGCTCGAGCCGGCGGGCGCGGTGCAGCGGGCTCGGCCGCCACTGGCGGTAGACGTCGCGCAGCGCGTTCGGAATCTCGATATACCGCTCGGTCGAGACCTCCTGCATGATCAGTTCCATCGGGAACAGCGGCGCCAGATCGTCCGGCCCGCAGGGCTGCAGCGTGCCCGGATGGAGCGGCGGCGAGGGCGGATTCTTGAAATCCGCCATGATGTTGTACCAGTCCTTCGGAATGTCGTTTTCGTCGAGCAGGTATTTGACCTGGTTGGACATGAAGCCTTCTCCCTGAAGCCTGCGGGAACCGGCGCGAAGGCCGGCTCGATTTCGTACCCGGCGGCGTTTGTATCGGATATGGTGGCGCCGAGAAACCGGCAATCTTGGCGCGGCCCCCCAATGCGATTCAGGCGCGATTCGGGCGCAATTCGGGCGCCCGGCGTTGGCGGAAACGACAGGCGCGCGGGGAAGGAGGGACCATGACGGAAGGCGACAGCAACGCGACACGGCCCGGCCCCCATCGGACCGGGGCCCAGACCCGCGGCACGACGGCGATGGGCGAGGAATTCGCCGGCGAATCCTATCACGCCGACCTCGGCGGCCAGCGCAACTATCACGACTTTCTCGAACTCGACAAACTCCTCAGCGCGCAGCCGGTCATCACCGGCGAGCACGACGAGGCGCTGTTCTTCATCCTGCACCAGGTCAAGGAGTTGTGGATGAAGCTCATGCTGCACGAGCTTGAGGCGGTGTTCCCGCACATCCGCAACGACGATCTCCGGCCCGCCTTCAAGATTTTCGCCCGGGTCAAGCGCATCCAGGAAAACCTGATCCAGGCCTGGCATATCCTGACCACCATGACGCCGGCCGACTATCTCGCCTTCCGCGACGGGCTCGGCCAGTCCTCCGGCTTCCAGTCGTTCCAGAACCGCTCGATCGAGTTCATCTTCGGCAACAAGAACCGGGCGATGATCCGCACCTTCGAGCATCGGCCGGAAATCGCCAAACGCCTCACGGAACTGCTGGAACGGCCGAGCCTGTACGACGAGGTGATCATGCTGCTGGCGCGGCGCGGCTACGCCATCGACGCCGCCGTGCTGGACCGGGACTGGTCGGTGAAGCGGGAGCCCGACGAGTCCGTCATGGCGGCTTGGCGCGACATCTACCTGAACAGCGACAAGCACTGGGGGCTCTACGAGCTGGCCGAGGACCTGATCGACATGGACGACCTGTTCCAGACCTGGCGCTTCCGCCACCGCAACGCCGTCGAACGGGTGATCGGCCACAAGATCGGCACCGGCGGCACCAGCGGCGTCGGCTATCTCACCAAGGCGACGACGATCCGCCTGTTCCCGGAATTATGGGCGGTCCGGACGGAGCTTTAGGGGGCAATGCAAGCGCTGCCGCCTCACCCCGTCATTTCGACCGGAGCGGCGAGAGCCGCGTAGCGGAGAAATCTTTCAGCCGCAGAGCGCAGTCCGGAGCGCAGTACCGGAAAGATATCTCCGCTCCGCAAACCTGCGGTTTGCTCCGGTCGATATGACGGTGGAGGGGTAAGGGAGGGGCGCACATTGGAGCGGTCCCCGATGGCGGATGATTTCTTCGAGCGCGGCTGGACCACCTTCGGCGCCGAACCGCAGGTGCTGGACTGGCTCGACGCGAGCGAGGAAGTGGCGCGGTGCAGCGTGACCGACCCCGCCTTCGATCAATGGCACCGCTGCGGTGGGACATGGTTCGCCGGGGTCAACGCGCTGGCCAACGACGAAACCGGTGCGGTCGCTGGCGGGCCGCCGCTTGGCGGCGCGGCTGTCCGATTTATCGAGGACATGGCCGGCGGGCCTTTCGCCTGGGACCGGGCCCAGGTCTCGGTCTGCTGGCCCGGTTATCCGAAGCAGGGTGAGGGCGAGAGCGACTCCGCCTTCGCCTACCGCCGCAAGCGCGACGCCGCCCATGTCGACGGGCTGCTGCCGGTCGGGCCGGAGCGCCGCCGCTTCCTGCGCGAACATCACCGTTTCATCCTCGGCCTGCCGCTCGGCCCGGCGGACGCGGCGGCGTCCCCTTTCGTCCTCTGGGAGGGTTCGCACCGCATGGTGCGCGAAACCCTGGCCGAGGTCTTCGACGACAGGCCGCCGGCAAGCTGGCGCGATATCGACGTCACCGACGTGTACCACGCGCTCAGGCGGCGCATCTTCGCGGAATGCCGGCGCGTCGTCGTCACCGCCGGCCGCGGCGAGGCCTTTCTGGTGCACCGGCTCGCCCTGCACGGCATCGCGCCGTGGCGCACCGAAGCGGCGGTCGGCGAGCGGATGATCGTCTATTTCCGTCCCGAATCCGGCGATCCGGCCGCCTGGCTCCACGCACCCTAGCGCGCCGCCGCGCTCCGGGACTCGTACCGCTTGCAGTTTTTCCCGGCTGCGCTACGGATGGGGCATGAACGGCGGCGTCATCTACGGTTTCATCGGCCTCGGCAACATGGGCGGGCCGATGGCGGCGAACCTTGCGGCCTTTCTGGCGGCGGGCGGCTATCCGTCGCCGGTCGTCTTCGATGCGGCAGGCACGGCGGACCGGGCGCCCGGCGGGGCAGCGTGCGCGCCGGACGCCGCCACGGTCGCGCAGCAGGCCGACCTGGTCTTCCTCAGCCTGCCCGACGGGTCCGTTGTGCAGGCCGTCGCCGAAGCGATTGCGCAGACGCCGGAGCGCCGCGCCTCCGCCCTGGTCGACCTTTCGACCGTCGGCATCGACGCGGCCAGGGAAATCGACGGGCTGCTGCAGGCGCATGGCATGGCCTTTGCCGATTGCCCGGTCTCCGGCGGCCGGATCGGCGCCCAGAACGCCACCATCTCGCTCATGTGGGCCGGGCCGGCGGACCTGCTGGAGGTGCACCGCCCGGCGCTCGAGTCCTTCGCCGGCAACGTCTTCCATGTCGGCGACCGGCCGGGCCAGGGCCAGGCGCTCAAGCTGCTCAACAATTTCCTGTCGGCGACCATCACGGCGGCGACCGCCGAGGCCCTGCTGTTCGGGCTCACCCAGGGCCTCGACCTCAAGACCATGCTGGACGTCGTCAACGTCTCGACCGGCGGCAGCGCGGCCAGCCGGGAGAAATTCGTCCGCCGCGTCCTGCCTGGCACCTTCGATTCCGGCTTCGACAACGCGCTCATGGCCAAGGATCTGGCGCTGTTCGCCGACAGCCTGCGCCGCGCCGGCGCGCCGGAGGCGCTCACCGGCGCCACCGAGGCCCTGTGGCGCGAGTTCCGCGACGCGATGCCGGCCAGCGACCATATGGAAGTCTACTGCTATATTCGCGACCGCGGTGCCGGGCAGGGGCAGCGCCCGGCGGAGGATGACACATTATGACAGGCCCGATCGACCGGCGACTGGAAGAACTCGGCATCGAAATTCCGCAGGCCCATCCGCCGATCGCGGCGCGGATCGAGGGCTGGGCGCTGCACAACGACCTGCTGTTCATCTCCGGCGCCGTGCCCAAGCTGAACGGCGAGCCGCAATATATCGGCAAGGCCGGCCGGGAGTTCGATCTCGGCGAGGCCCAGGCGGCGGCGCGGCTTTCGGCCCTGTGCATGCTGGCCCAGGCGAAGCTGGCGCTCGGCGGCGACCTGAACCGGATCAGGCGCATCCTGAAGCTCAACGGCTTCGTCAACGCCACGCCGGACTTCACCGAGATTCCGCAGGTCGTGAACGGCGCCTCGGACCTGTTCGTCGAGATTTTCGGCGAGGCCGGACGCCACGCCCGCACGGCCGTCGGCGTCGCGGTCATGCCCTTCGACGTCGTGATCGAGGTCGAGGGCACCTTCGTGGTGGATTGAGCGGCCGGCTGTTCTTTGGATTGGCTGGGGCGCCAGGACTCGAACCTGGGATCGCGGGATCAAAACCCGCTGCCTTACCGCTTGGCTACGCCCCACCGGACCGCCGGGAAGAAAGCCCGCCCGCCCGCACTCCGGGGCGGCGGCGTTAGATAGGCAGGCCGCACCCCCGCCGCAAGGCGCGCGATGGCGCGCTGCCTGATGCGAACCGGCGGATTGAAGGATCGCGGTTCAACTGTTCGGCAGAACTGTCTGCGACACCCAGGAAATGCCGCCCCGGACGGAGCGCAGCGGAGATCCGGGGCCCAGGAGCCCGCCCTGAGCCTGTCGAAGGGGCCACAGGCTGACGTCTTTCGGGTCGCCCCTGGGCCCCGGATCAAGTCCGGGGCGGCAATTGTGTTTGTTTGTTGACGTAGCGGAAATTGCCGGACGGTCGGGCATCCACGGGCGAGAGCAGGATCAGAAAACCTTGCCCGGGTTCATGATGCCCTTGGGATCGAGCTGCGCTTTCAGGGCGCGCATCAGTTCCAGTTCCAGCGGCGCGTGATAGTGGGCCAGTTCGGCCTTCTTGATCCGGCCGATGCCGTGTTCGGCGCTGATCGAGCCCTTCATGTCCGTCACGATGTCGTGGACGATCCGGTTGAAGCGCGGCTGCTCGGCCATGAAGCCCTCGCGGCTCCAGCCCTCGGCCGGCTGGTTCATGTTGAAATGGATGTTGCCGTCGCCGACATGGCCGAAGGCGACGACCCGGATGCCGGGCAGCGCGGCTTCGCAGGCCGCCGTTGCGACGCGCATGAAGTCGGCGACCCGGCCGACCGGCACGGCGACATCGTGCTTGATCGAGGCGCCCTCGAATTTCTGGGCCTCGCTGATCGCTTCGCGCAGCCGCCATAGCGCGCGGTCCTGGCCTCCGCTCTCCGAAATCACCGCGTCGCGCACGTCGCCGTCCGCCATCGCCGCGGCCAGCACGTCTTCGAGCCCGGCGCGCAGCGAACCGTCGGCGCGCGGGCCGGTCAGCTCGATCAACTGGTAGCAGGGATGGACCTGCCGGAACGGGTCGCGGACGCCGGCGATATGGTCGAGCGCCATCTGCAGCGCCTGCCGGGTCATGATCTCGTAGCCGGAGACGCCGCCGCCGGTCTCGCGTTGCAAGGCGCCGAGCAGGCGCAGCGCCGCGTCCGGTCCGGGGATCGCGGCCACGGCCGTCACCGTCTCGCGCGGCTTCGGAAACAGCTTCAGCACCGCGCCGGTGATGACGCCGAGCGTGCCCTCGGCGCCGATGAACCACTGTTTCAGGTCGTAGCCGGTATTGTCCTTGCGCAGGCCGCGCAGCCCGTCCCAGATGCGCCCGTCGGGCAGCGCGACCTCGAGGCCGAGCACCAGTTCGCGCATGGTGCCGTAGCGCAGCACGCCGACACCGCCGGCGTTGGTCGAGATGTTGCCGCCGATCTGGCAGCTGCCCTCGGCGCCGAGCGAGAGCGGGAACAGCCGGTCGGCGTCGCTCGCCGCCTGCTGGATCGTCTGCAGGATGCAGCCGGCGTCCGCCGTGACCGTATTGTTGACCGGATCGAGTTCGCGGATGCGGTTGAGCCGGCCGGTCGAGAGCACGATGCCGGTAAAGTCCTCATACGGGATCGAGGCCCCGACCAGGCTGGTGTTGCCGCCCTGGGGCACCACCGGCAGGCCGGCACCGTGGCACAGGCGCAGGACCCCGGCCATCTCCTCGACCGAGCCCGGTTTGACGACCGCAGCCGCCACGCCGACATAGTTGCCCCGCTCCTCCTTCAGGTGCGGCGCCATGCCGTCCGCCGAATCGATCCAGCCCCGCGCGCCGACGAGATCGCGGATTTTCGCCAGTGCTGCGGCCCGCTGGGTCATTGCGGTCGGATCGGGCAATTCGGTCATGTCCTTCGGCCCGCCATTTCGAATAGCGGGGATGGTAGCAGGTCCGGTCGCGGGAAAACAAACGGTGCCGCGCCGCTTCGACACGCCGCAACACCATTATTCCTCCCCCTCTTCAGAGGGGGAGGTCAGGTGGGGGTGGCGTGTCGCCAGACGCGCAGCGCCGCAAGGCGCTTCTTGCAGATTCGACACGGCACCCCCATCGGCCTCGCTGCGCTCGGCCACTTCCCCCTCTGAAGAGGGGGAAGGAAAAGTTGCGGCGGCCCGGCCCTTTTCGCAGAGGAATCCTTAGAGGGGGAGGTCAGATGGCGGAAGCGGGCGTTCGGCCGAATCCATAAATTTCAGTAGCCTGATGGTCCATATCGCGGCACTCTCGGCGGCCATCGGCCCGGCGTGACGGGAGCGGGAATGCTCATGAGATTGCTTGCGGCAGCTTTGGTCCTGGCCCTCTTCGCGGCAACGCCGGCGCGCGCGGCGGAGACGCTGCGTATCGCCACGACCGTCGGTTATCCGCCGTTCAGCTATGTCGACGATGCCGGCAAGCTGGCGGGCTTCGATGTCGACATCGCGCTGGCGCTCTGCGCGGAACTCGGCGCCGAGTGCAAAATGGTGCGGGAGGAATGGCAGCGGCTGATCCCGGAGCTGCGCGCCGGCAGCTTCGATGCCATCGCCGCCAGCATGTCGATCACCGAAAAGCGGCGCAAACTGGTGAGCTTCACCGACCGCTACTACAGCAACGTGGTCCGCTTCGTGGCGCACAAGGGCTCCGGCTTCGACCCGGCCAGGGCGGCGGGCAAGACCATCGGCGCGGCCCGCGCCACCATCGCCTCCGACTGGCTCGAGGCGAACCTGGCGGGCACGGCGACGATCAGGCTCTACGACGGCCAGCAGGAACTCTACGGGGACCTTGTCGCCGGCCGCCTCGATGCGATGTTCGGCGACGGCCTGGGCTCGTACGCCTGGCTTCAGGGTGCGGAAGGCGGCGGCTTCGCGTTCGTCGGCAAGGCGTATCGGCTGGACGAAGGGATCGGTATCGCGGTGCGCCACGAGAACGCCGCCCTTCTGTCGCGCCTGAACGGTGCGCTCAAGGCCATCCTCGCGAACGGCACCTACGAGCGGATCAACGCCCGCTACTTCCCGTT
>JAPPLJ010000034.1 GCA_028819475.1 Rhodospirillaceae bacterium | reverse complement strand
GCTGCCCGATCGTCGATACCTGGTGGCAGACCGAGACCGGCGGCATCCTGATCACGCCGCTGCCCGGCGCGACCCGGCTCAAGCCCGGCTCGGCGACCCGGCCCTTCTTCGGCGTCCGGCCCGAGGTCGTCGACGCCGACGGCAAGGTGCTCGACGGCGCCTGCGAGGGCAACCTGTGCATCGCCGACAGCTGGCCCGGCCAGATGCGCACGGTCTACCGCGACCACGACCGCTTCGTGCAGACCTATTTCGCCACCTACAAGGGCAAGTATTTCACCGGCGACGGCTGCCGGCGCGACGCCGACGGCTATTACTGGATCACCGGCCGGGTCGACGACGTGATCAACGTCTCCGGCCACCGCATGGGCACCGCGGAGGTCGAGAGCGCGCTGGTTGCGCACGAAAAGGTGGCGGAGGCCGCCGTGGTCGGCGCGCCGCACGAGGTCAAGGGCCAGGGCATCTACGCCTATGTCACCCTGATCGCCGGCGCCGAGCCGAGCGACGACCTGCGCATGGAACTGGTGCGCTGGGTGCGCAAGGAGATCGGCCCGATCGCCTCGCCCGACTGGCTGCAATGGGCGCCCGGCCTGCCCAAGACCCGCTCGGGCAAGATCATGCGCCGCATCCTGCGCAAGATCGCCGAGGACGATTTCGGCAACCTGGGCGACACCTCGACGCTCGCCGAGCCGGCCGTGGTCGACGACCTGGTCGACAACCGCCAGAACCGGACGGGGTAGGGGCGGCTCAGCCGGCGAAACAATGGCCAGCGGGGCGGGCACTCCCTGGACCGACGAGGAGAACGACGCAATCGTCGCGGACTATTTCGCGATGCTTGCAGACGATCTCGCCGGTCGTCGGCCCAACAAAGCCGAGCACAACCGGCAACTCCGGACTCGGATTGATCGCAGCCGGGCCTCCATTGAATTTAAGCACCGGAATATCAGCGCGGTGCTCAAGGCGTTCGCCCAGACTTGGCTCTACGGCTACAGACCGGCCTACAATTTCCAAGATTCTCTGATCGATGCGGTTTGGCGCTGGCTGGAGCGAAACCCGGACCTGATTGCACCTAGTCAAGACGCGCGTGCTACCACCGGCATCAGGGATCCGGGTTCGCTCTATGTCTCGCCGCCGCCCACGCATAGTAACGCGCCTCCACCGGCCGATCTCGAGAGAATGCTCGGCGTCGCGCGGAGATTCGATGTAGCGGGCAGGGATGAGCGTAACCGGGCCCTCGGAGAGGCCGGCGAGGCGCTGGTGTTCGAATTTGAGCGTGCAACGCTGAAAGTGGAACGGCGCCCCGATCTGGCGGAGCAGGTGAAATGGGTGTCCCGCGACGAGGGCGATGGCGCTGGATACGACATTGCCAGTTTTCGGCACGACGGGCGCCCAAGGCTGATCGAAGTGAAGACCACGAACGGATGGGAGCGCACGCCCTTCGACATCACTCACAACGAATTCGCCGTGTCTGAAGCGTGCGCCGGCGAATGGTGTCTGTTCAGGCTGTGGAATTTTGCTCGGGAACCCAAGGCCTTCGAGCTATACCCGCCCCTTAAGGCGCACGTTTCACTTTTCCCCACCAGTTACGAAGCGCATTTTCGTTGATGCGGGCGACTGCCCGATTCCCGAACGTGAGAACAGGCTGTATTCCTTCGATACGCCCCGTTATTCATCCGGGCTACTCAGGGTGAGAAGACGGTATTTGTATTTGCAAATAATAGCCTCATCCCGAGCCGGCGCGTCAGCGCCGTAACGTGGCACGGTCCCGCAGGGCGAAGGCGGCGGTGCCGGCGATGAGCCCCAGGGCGCTGGTCAGGCCGAGCACCAGGACGAGCGGGCCGGCCGTGCCATCGGCGAGCAGGCCGAACAGCTGGGCGAACAGGGCGCCGCAGAACAGCTGCATGAACGAGCCGATGCCGGCGGCGGTCCCGGCGCGGTCGCCAGCCAGGCGGATCGCGCCGGCCTGGGCGCTCGACAGGCCGATCCCGTTGGCGAAGGTGATGAAGAAGGCGGGCAGGAAGATCGTCCAGGGCGTGAGCGCGCCGGCCGCGGCGAACAGCGCGAACGCGCCGACCGTCGCCGCCTGGAGCAGGCTGCCGGCGAGCACCATGGTCTCGACCGGGACGCGCCCGCTCAGCCGGCCGGCGGCGAAGTTGCCGAGCAGGAAGCCGGCCGGGAACAGCGGGAACCAGAAGCCGTAGGCCTCCGGCGAATAGCCCAGATAGTCGATCATGACGATGGCGGAAGCCGGCGCGGCGACGAAGAAGGCGCCCGAGGTCGCGCCCGATTGCCAGACGAAGGCTTGCAGGCGGAGATTGCGCAACAGGCCGCCATAGTCCCGGAGCAGGCCGGCCGCGCCGCCGCCCGGCCTGCGCGCCGCCGGCGGGTGGCTTTCGGCGACGGCGAGAAAGACGCACAGCGCGATGACGAGGCCGGCGAGCGCGGCGAAGACGAGCACGCTGCGCCAGCCGTAGCCGGCGACCAGCCAGCCGCCGAGCGGCACCGAGAGCATCGGCCCGAGCGCAAAGGCCATGGTCAGGTAGGCGATGGTTTTGGCGAGCCGGTCGGTGCCGTAGACATCCCGGACGATGGCGCGCGCGAGGGCCACGCCGCACGCCCCGCCCGCGGCCTGGACGCAGCGCCCGGCGAGCAGCAGCCAGATCGTGTCCGCCGCGGCCGAGAGCGCGCTGCCCGCGGCGAACAGCAGGATGCCGCCGATCAGGACCGGCCGGCGCCCGAGCCGGTCGGACAGCGAGCCGTAGGCCAGGGTGAGAAAGGCCATGACGAAGAGCGGCAGGCTGACCGTGAGCTGGCCGAGAGCGTCGGCCACGCCGAGCCCCGTCTTCACGCCGGGCACCGCCGGGAAGAACATCTGGAGCGCCATCGGCCCCATCATCGTGGCGAGCACCAGGGTGGCGAACAGCAGCAGCCCGGGCCGGGCCTGCCGATGGGCCTGTGTCTCTGAAAGCGTCATGCCACGGCCGGTGCGCGCCGCCCTTCGAGACGAGGTTTCGTGACGCGGTCCTGCGGACCGCTCCTCAACCTCTCCTCAGGATGAAGATGTAATATGTTCAACATGTTCAGCTTCATCCTGAGGAGGCCATTGAGGAGGCGCGCCAGCAGCCTGTCCGGAGCTTGTCGAAGGGCCGTCCCGAAATGGCCGTCTCGAAGGGCGCCCTGCTACCGCGCCAGCGCCGGGAACAGCCGCGCCATGGCCGCCTCCAGCTTGTCGTGGGAGACTCCGAAGCAGAGCCGCATGAATCCTTCGCTGTCCGGTCCGAAGGCCGCGCCCGGCGCGAGGCCGACACGGGCCTCGTCGACCAGCCGGTAGGCGAGCGCCCGGCTGTCGGTTTCGCCATCGACCGCCAGATAGAGGTAGAAAGAGCCATCCGGCCGGGCGAAACGGACGTTGGGCAGCGGCGCCAGCGCATCGCACACAATGTCCCGGCCCGTGCGGCAGCGCGCGATCATGTCGTCGAGATACGGCCCGCCTTCCTTCAGCGCGGCGACGGCGCCGTATTGCAGGAAGGTCGGCACACCGGACGTGTTGTACTGGACCAGGTTCTCGAAGACCTGGCCGAGCGCCGCCGGCCCGACCAGCCAGCCGATGCGCCAGCCGGTCATCGACCAGTTCTTCGAGAAGGTGTTGACGACGACCAGCCGTTCGTCGGGCTCGCAGACCTGGAGGAAGGAGGGCGCGACGTCCATGCCGTAGACCAGCCGGCCGTAGACCTCGTCCGCGACGATCCACAGGCCGCGCTGCCGGGCGAAGTCGCGCACCGCGATCTGGTCCTCGCGACGCATCGTCCAGCCGGTCGGGTTGCCCGGCGAGTTGATGAAGAAAGCCTTGGTGCGCGGGCCGACCGCATCGAACAGCCGGTCGAGATCGAGCGTCCAGCCGGCGCTGCCGAGGCTGAGCGGCACGTCCACGACCCGGCCGCCGACGATATCCACCGCCGCTCCGATATTCGGCCAGACCGGCGACGGCGCCACCACCTCGTCGTCCGGGCCGAGCAGCATCTGCATGGTCTGCATGACCGCCTGCATGCCGCCGATGGTGACGATGGTGCGCTCCGGCGCGACCTCGATGCCGTAGACCCCGCTCAGGTAGGCGCCGAGCGCCCGGCGCAGGGGCGGGATGCCGCGCTGGTATGTGTAGAAGGTCTGCCCCGTGCGCAGCGCCTTCATCGCGGCCTCGCCGATGAAGTCCGGCGTCGGCAGGTCGCCCTCGCCGATCCACAGCGGGATCAGGTCCGGTATCTCGCGCCCGTGGTTGGCGAGCTCGACGATGCCGCTTTCCGGAATCGCCGCGATGCGCGGATTGATGGCGGCAAGAAGCTCGGCGTCGCCCATGGCAGGCTCCGGGGGTCGCGGATCGGGTTGGCGGATGCGGCCGCCCTCCCTAACGCGCCCGCCGCCCGCCCGGTAGCGCGAAGAATGACACAGGTCGATGCGTCAGCGGTGACAGGCGGTAAGGTCTCCGGGAAGGACAGCGCCGACCATTTCCGGTCTGGACGACCGGATTGCATTTGCTGTACCAATTATGGTGCATTACGAGCCATGGCGGCACCTGGAAAATCGATCGTAGCCCGGTTCTATCGGCTGCCCGGCGGCCGGGAACCGGTTCGGGACTGGCTGGCGGAACTCTCGCGGCAGGACCGGAGATCGATCGGACGGGATCTGACGAAGGTCGAATTCTGCTGGCCGTGCGGTCTGCCACTCTGCCGGTCGATCGCAGGATATCCCGGTCTGTACGAAGTGCGGAGCGATATGGCCGGCGGCCGGATCGCCAGAGTTTTCTTCCTCGTGTCGGGGAAGTCCATGGTCCTTCTCCATGGGTTCATAAAAAAGAGTAGGACGACACCGGCAAAGGAACTGAAGCTGGCGCAGCGCCGCATGAAGGAGCACAACCGAAATGAACCGTGAGAACCCGCGCGTCGGCTCGACGCTGGACAGCCTGCTCCGGCGCGACGACGCATATGACGACATCCGCAACGACGCGATAAAGGCCGCGCTGGTCTACAAACTGAAGGAAGCGATGGAAGCGCAGAACATCTCCAAGGCGCATATGGCCGAGCGCATGGAAACCAGCCGTTCGCAACTCGACCGTCTGCTCGATCCGGAGAATGAAGGCGTAACGCTGCATACCCTGAAGCGCGCAGCCGCCGCGGTCGGCATGCGTCTGAATCTCGAAATCCGGCAGATCTAGAAGGCGCGCCCGGCGCCGCGGCATGACCGGAAAAATCGCGGTCGACCTGCTTTCCGACGCGAAGGCGCGCCTGGGGGAAGCGCCGGTCTGGGATGCCGAAGCCGGCTGCGTCTGGTGGATCGACTGTATCGGCAAGCGGCTGCACCGCCATAACCTTGCGGCCGGGACGACCGCGTGCGTCGAGGTCGGCGAGGCGATCCACAGCATCGGCTTGCGCAACGATGGCGGTCTTGTCGCGGCGCTGTCCTCCGGCTTCGGCCGTCTCGACCCGGAGACCGGAGCATTCAGCCCGCTCAGCCGGCCGGAGGAAGCGCGGCCGGATTATCATTTCAACGACGGCAAGTGTGGCCCGGACGGGCGTTTCTGGGCCGGCTCGATGCCGCGCAACTATACGGGCGCGGGCGGCCGGCTCTACCGGCTCGGGCCGGGCGGCACGGTGGCGCAGATGGCCGACGGCTTCACCGTGCCCAACGGGCCGGGCTGGAGCCCGGACGGGACGGTCTTCTACATCGCCGACAGCCCGGCCGGCGCGATCTTCCGCTACGGCTTCGACCCGGCGGGCGGCGCGCCCGACGGCGGCGCGTTGGGCCTGCGGGCGGTCGCAGTCGAACCCGGCGCTGCGCCCGGCTGGCCCGACGGCATGGCGGTCGATGCCGAAGGCTGCCTGTGGAGCGCGCGCTGGGACGGCGGCTGCATCGCCCGCTTCACGCCCGGCGGGACGGTCGACCGGATCGTCGACATGCCGGTGAGCCGCCCGACCAGCTGCGCCTTCGCCGGCCCGGACCTCGATATCCTCGTCGTCACCTCGGGCACCGCCGGCATGGACGGGGCCGCGCGCGCCGCCGAGCCGCTTGCCGGCGGCCTGTTCGCCTTCAGCCCCGGCGTCAGCGGCGCTCCGGTCGGGAGTTTTGGCCGCGGCTCGTCTATCGGTTGATCGGTCTGTATGTTCATTTACGAATCGGAAGGTCCCGTCCGGCAATTTCGAATCGGGCCGCGCCCGATTCCGGTTGCAGTTCCCGAACCGTTCGGTTATGCGCACCGGCGAGACTTGGCCGAACGAACAGGAAACACCGCCATGCCGTACCGGATGACCGGGCGACGGAACAAGACGTTTGCCGCGCTCGCCTTTCTGACGGCCCTGTGTCTTTCTCTCTTGCCCGGCGCACCGGCCCTGGCGGACGGTTACAGCCCCGCCAGCGAGTTAATGGTCGGCGAGGTGCGGCTTAAGCAGCGTGCCGGCCGCGTAACGCCGGAGGCTCGCTACCGCCTGCTGAAACGGGCCGAAGCCGCTCTCGCCCGGATCGCGAAACGCTATTCGACCACCGATCCGGCGGTGAAGCTGATCGCCAGCCAAGCGGTCGGCAGCGTCTCGCTCGTCGGTGTGAAAGAACGGGTCGCAAAGGCGCGGAAGGATCTATTGACCGAGCGCGCCGCTACAGAACGCGACCGATGCTTTGCTGGGCCCGATTTCGCCTGTCTCATCGTCCAGGCGCTCGCGGTAGTGGAAGAGATCGAACGCGGCGATGACAAGGCCTTGGTCCTTATCGCCATCGCAGGCGCACAGGCGCAGGCCGGTGACCTAGAGGGTGCGCTCGCGACCGCCGAAAGTATCGAACGTGCTTTTGACAAGGCTGACGCTCTCGCCAGCATCGCAGGGGCGCAAGTGAAAGCCGGCAATATGGAGGGCGCGCTTGCAACCGCTGAAAGGACTGAACGCCCTTCTGACAAAGCCTGGGTGCTCAGCGACATCGCAGACGCGCAGGCGCAGGCCGGCGACATAGGGGGCGCGCTCGCGACCGCCGAAAGTATTGAAAGCGCCTCTGACAAGGCTTCGGCGCTCGGCAACATCGCAGGGGCGCAGGCGAAAGCCGGCGACACCGAGGGCGCGCTTGCGACCGCCGAAAGAATTGGCAAAGCCTACGAGAAAGCTTTGGCTCTCGGCGACATCGCAGGCGCGCAGGCGCAGGCCGGTGACATAGAGGGCGCGTTTGCGACTGCCGAAAGGATCGAGCCTGCCGATGGCAAGGCTCGGGCTCTCGCCGGCATCGCAGGGGCGCAAGCGAAAGCCGGCAACACGGCGGGCGCGCTTGCGACCGCTGAAAGGACTGAACGCGCTTCTCACAAGGCTTGGGTGCTCGGCGTCATCGCACGGACGCAGGCGGAGGCCGGGGATCGGAACGGCGCCCGGACAACAGTCGAAGCCGCGTTCGCGACCTCTGGAAAGATCGAAAACGCCTCTCACAAGGCCTGGGTGCTCGGCGTCATCGCCGGCGCGCAGGTGCAAGCCGACGATATGGAGGGCGCGCGGGCTACCTTCGAATCGGCGCTCGCGGCTGCCGAAAAGATTGATGTGGCCCTTTGGAAGGCTGAGGTCCTCCGCGGCATCGCAGAGGCGCAGGCACAGGCCGGCGATATGGAGGGGGCGCTGGCGACCGTTGGAAGGGCAGAAAACGCTTCTGACAAGGCCTGGGCTTTCCACGTCATCGCACGGGCGCAGGCACAGGCCGGCGATGTAGAGGGCGCGCTTGCGACCGCCGAAAGGATTGAAGGCGCCGGTCCGAAGGCACACGCTCTCACCGACATCGCTCTGGCAGTCGCCGGACGGAAATAGTCTGCGTCCGTATCGGAGTCGGCCGGAAAACGGTATTCCGGCGACCTTCAGCCGATCCGTTCGCGCTCGCCCTGGTGTCGGGCGCTCGCCGGTCGGGGTAAGGGCAGTCCCTTAGAAAGTGCCCTCACGGCAGCCGCAGCAGCAACCGCACGATCTTGCGGGTGCGCTCGCTGAACAGTTTCGGGGTGTAGTAGCTCGATGCGGTGCGCTTGCCGATCTCGCCCAGGGTGGGATAGGGCGCGATATAGCCGGACATTTTCGCCAGGCCGATATCGTTCTGGATTGCCAGCACCCAGGGATGGATCAGCTCGCCGGCATGGGCGCCGACGATGGTGGCGCCCAGGATTTTCCCTTTGGGCGTGGCGACGATCTTCATATGCCCGTCGGTGCGGCGCTCGGCCTGGGCGCGGTCGTTCTCGGCGAAGCTCCAGCGCAGCACGGAGAGGCGGCCGTGCTTCTCGGCGGCCTGGGCCTCGGTCAGGCCGGCCTGGGCCAGCTCCGGCTCGGTATAGGTCACCCAGGGCAGCGCCCGGTAATCGACCTTCGCCCAGCCCATGCGGAACAGCAGGCGGCGCACCAGCACCCCGGCGTGATAGCCGGCGATATGGGTGAACTGCGGCCCGCCGGCGACGTCGCCGGCCGCGAAGATGCGCCTGTTGGACGTGCGCAGGCCGGCATCGACCTCGACCCCGGCGCGGCCGACCCGGACGCCGGCCTTGTCCAGGTCAAGCCCGTCGACCACCGGCGCCCGCCCGGCGGCGACCAGCAGGTGCGATCCGGTCAGCACGGTCTCTTCGCCGTCGCGGCTGACGGTGAGGGCGATGCCGCCGTCCCGCGCCTCGACCCGTTCAGCCCGCGTCCCTTCCAGGATCCCGATGCCTTCCGCCTTCAATTGCCGGCGCACGACGTCGGCCGCCTCCGGATCGTCCCGGCCGAGGATGTTGAACATCTCGACGACGGTCACCCGGGCGCCGAGACGGCGGTGGGCCTGGGCCAGTTCGCAGCCGATCGGCCCGCCGCCCATGACCAGCAGATGCTCCGGGCATTCGGTGAGGTCGAAGATGGTCTCGTTGGTGCGGTAGGGCGCGTCGGCCAGCCCCGGCACCGGCGGCGCAACGGCCTTCGATCCGGTCGCGACGACGAAGCGTTTTGCCGTGATGCGCCGGCCGTCGACCTCGAGGGCGTCCGGCCCGGTGAAGCGCGCCGAGCCCTGGATGACGTTCACGCCCAGCGCCCGGAAGCGCTCGACCGAATCGATCGGCGCTATCGCCGCAATGACGCCGTGGACATGGCGGTGGACCGCGGCGAAATCGACTTCGGGGGCCGATGCCGTCACGCCGAAGCGCCCGGCGGTGCGCACGATCTCCGCGGCGTGGCCGGCGGCCAGCATCGCTTTCGACGGCACGCAGCCGGTGTTGAGGCAGTCGCCGCCCATCGTGCCGCGCTCGATCAGCACCGTGCGCGCGCCGAGCTGGGCGCAGCCGGCGGCGACCGACAGGCCGGCGGCGCCGGCGCCGATGACGCAGATATCGACGTGAAGCGGATCGGCAGAGGAGGGATCGGTCATGAGTGTCCTTGAAGGCGGTCGATGGCCTCCGAGACCGCGGCGACGGTCTGTTCCGGGGTCCGGTCCCGGTCCCAGTCCTGGCGCGATTCGGCGGCGAAGGGCGTGCCGTCGAGCAGGCGGAACATCTCGGCGGCGGCGCGGTGGAAGCCGTCGGGCAGACCGGCGGCATCGAGGGTGGCGGCGATTTCCTCCATTTCGCCGATCCAGCGCCCGGCGTCCAGCGGCAGGCGCGGCAGCATCGCACGCTGGCGTTCCCGCACCGCGCCCTGGCTCTCCGAAAACTCCCGGTCGAGCGCCTCGGCGACGCCGAGCCGGTGCGCGGCGGTCGAAAGCGCGGCGAACAGGGTCCAGTTGCCTTTGGTCAGCGCGGCGTAGCACATCTTGACCGCCGAGGCCCGGCCCGGCTCCGGCCCCAGGTCGCGCACGGTCAGCCGTTCGTCTTCCAGGAAGGCGAGGCGCCCGGCCGCCGGGCCGCTGACGTAGAGGCGGGTTGCCGGCGACGCGACCGGCGGCCGGCCGACGATGCCGCCGTCCACGAAGGCGAACCCGGCGGCGCTGACGGTGCGGCCGATCGCCAGCGTCGTCGCCGGCGCGATGGCGTTGCAGTCGACGTAGATGCGTTCCCTGGCGGAAACCGTGCACCCGCCAACGGCGCGCGCCAGTGCCGGCGCCTCGGCTGGCGGCAGGATGGAGAGGAGGATGTCGGCAGCCCCGACGACCGAAGCGAGGTCGCCGCCGTCCTCGATGCCGGCTTCGGCGGCCAGCGCGCGGGTCCGTGTGCTCCGCCCGGCGAGGCAGGTGAGAACGCGGCAGCCCCGGTCGCGCGCCACC
The DNA here is from genome assembly GCA_028819475.1 of Rhodospirillaceae bacterium. Taxonomy (NCBI): domain Bacteria; kingdom Pseudomonadati; phylum Pseudomonadota; class Alphaproteobacteria; order Rhodospirillales; family Rhodospirillaceae; species Rhodospirillaceae bacterium. The sequence goes on along the minus strand of JAPPLJ010000034.1, from coordinate 39,314 downwards.
CAGCCGACCGCATGGCCCATATCGCCGGCGCTGAGCACGGCGACGGTCGGGCGGTCGTCTATGGGGCCCTCGCCGGGAGCGTTGCAGCCGCGCGCCGGTTCATGCCGCGGCTATTCCTGTTTGACCCGGTCCCAGACCCGGGACTGGCCGAACAGCGAGATGCCCCAGTAGCCGCGGATCTTCAGCTTGTCGTTGCCGGGCAGGACCGTGATGTTGCAGTTCCAGGTCTTGCCCGTGGTCGCGTCGTAGAGCTTGCCATAGTCCCAGAAATTCTCGCCGTCCGGCGTCAGGCCGACGAGAATGTCCTGGCCGATCAGGATCCTGCTGCGCTTGGCTTCGTCCGGGTTGTTGATGTCGCGCGCGTCCGGCTTGCTGCTCCAGACCAGCGTGCCGCACAGCTTGTCGCCGCATTCGTAGATCTTGACGTGGCCTTTTTCGCCCGAATCGCTGATCCCGAGCCAGACGCCGAGCGGCGACAGTTTCTCCGCCGCACTCGCCGCCCCGCCGGTCAGCAGGGCCGCCGCGACGAGCATCGACGCCAAGGCCGGGGCGCGGACCTTCATCGCACATTTCAATGCCATACTTATTCTGCCCGCCGTCACAAAGGCGGACCTCCCGTCCTTTCCGTCTGGAGCGGGCGACGGGGCTCGAACCCGCGACCCCGAGCTTGGGAAGCTCGTGCTCTACCGACTGAGCTACACCCGCGCTAGTTCCATACCGCCTGCGGCCGGGCCGCCGCGCCATGCGCCTGCCCGGCCCGCACCCGGCCTGTTTAGCCGCCGCACCGCCGGCGGGCAAGACGGAGGTGCGGGGATTCCGGACATGACGGTCTTTTGAATAGGCGCGATCGCCGGTGCGGGGCTATGACCGGCGGCGCGACCGCCTATATGGTGCAGTATGACCCCCGCCGTCCCGGCGCTCCGCGAGGACCGCCCCGCTCTCGACACGGCAAAATTCCGCGATCCGCTGCATACGGCGGACGGCGCGGCGCGCGCGCGCATCGGCCTGCGGGCGCTGGAGACCCTCTGGTTCAACACCGGCACCCTGTGCAACCTGGCCTGCGGCAACTGCTATATCGAATCGAGCCCGGCCAACGACCGGCTGAGCTACCTGACGGCCGAAGAGGTCGGCGGCTATCTCGACGAGATCGCGCGCGACGGCCTGCCGGTGCGCACCGTCGGCCTGACCGGCGGCGAGCCCTTCATGAATCCGGAGATCGCGGAAATCCTGGAGCGCATCCTCGCCGCCGGGCACGAAGCGCTGGTCCTGACCAACGCCATGCGGCCGATGATGCGCCATGCCGACGCGCTGTCCGAACTTCGCGAACGCTTCGGCGGCCGCCTGACGTTGCGCGTCTCTATCGACCATTACGCCGAGGCCCTGCATGCGCTGGAGCGGGGGCCGCGGGCCTGGGCGCCGATGATCCTCGGCCTCAAGTTCCTGTCGGACAACGGTTTCGCGGTTACCGCCGCCGGCCGGACGATGTGGAAGGAGAGCGAGGCCGAGCTGCGCGCCGGCTATGCCCGGCTGTTCGAGCGGGAGACTATCCGGATCGACGCAAACGATCCGGCCGCGCTGCTGCTGTTCCCGGAGATGGACGAAACGCTGGACGTGCCGGAAGTCACCGAAGCCTGCTGGGATATTCTGGGCGTCGATCCGGGCAGCCTGATGTGCGCCTCCTCCCGCATGGTCGTCAAACGCAAGGGCGAGAGCCGGCCGGTCGTGATGCCCTGCACGCTGCTGCCCTACGACGAACGGTTCGTCATGGGGCATTCGCTGGGCGAGGCGGCCGGCGCAGTCCCGCTCAACCATCCGCACTGCGCGCGCTTCTGCGTCCTCGGCGGCGGCAGCTGCTCGGGCTGATCCGCCGGACCCGTTACCTGTGCAGCCGGTCCGGACCGTTACCCATGTAACCGGTTTGCACCGCCCGGCTGCCCCTCCCCCAAGGATCCCCTGCGGAAGGGCGTGCCGGACGGACCGGACGCCGGAAAACGGCCGGATTTTGAATGAATGCTCAATATTTTTCTTTCGTTTTTTCTTGCGCAGCGGCGCTCCTAACCCTTTGGAATCGTTGGAAACACGCCGCTCCGGGATGCAAGAAAATAAGCCAGATAGGAAATATTACAGATTTCCGGCCGGGCGGGAGCGCCAGTCGACACCGGGGGTAGCACCGCCCTACAGGATCGGGGCAGGACCGGGAGCAACACGGCCCGGCGGAAACGGAGGGTCGAACCGGAGTGGGTCCGGCTGTCAGGCCCAATGGCGCACAGGGCGGCGCACAGGATGGCCGACTGGCGGCGGCGGGCCGGAGAGCGGGAAAGACGGAACGGTCCCGCACGGTCCCTCGCCTGCTTCTTCGTTCGCTTCTCTTTGAGGGGGCGTCGGCCGGCCGCGGCAGGCGCATTTCGGGCGTTGACGGGGCCGATATAGGGCGCGGGATCGACCGTGTCAAGGAATATTATCGAGAAAAAGGAAATAATTTTGAAAGGCCGGCCCGGCGGAGCCCGCCGTGGGGCTTTTCGCAGAGGAAGCCCAAGGGGAGGGGGGACGCCTTGCATTTTACTGCAGGTTCCCGTTCGCGGCCTTTCGCAGAGGATTTCTCAAGAAACAGGGCCGCGTTGCGCTGCCAGCGGGAGACGGATACGGATCGTGCCAAATCCCGGAAATACGACGGGGCGCGGGTGGACAGGGGACCGCAGCTTCAGTATGCGTCGGCTTCGTGAGCACCGACCGGCTTTCTTCCCGGCTCCCCTGCGTTCCTGTCCCCGAGGGCGGCGGGCCGGGCGGCGCTGCCTCCGGACATTCCGCCGAGGTGTCGGAGACGGATCTGGCGGATCTGGCGCAGACGCTGGCGGCGTGCGCCGGGCGCGGCGACGTGATCGCGCTCAGCGGCCCGCTCGGCGCCGGCAAGACAACCTTCGCCCGGCATTTCATCCGCAGCTACGCGGCGCGCAGGGGCGGCGCGGCCGGGGAGGTGCCGAGCCCGACCTTCACCCTCGTCCAGCTCTACAGCTTCGGCGCCGACACGGTCTGGCATATCGACCTGTACCGGATCGTTTCGGAGGAGGAGCTGTGGGAGATCGGCTTCGAGGAGGCGCTGGCCGGCGGCATCTGCCTGATCGAATGGCCGGAACGCGCCGGCAACCTGCTGCCGGACCGGCGCATCGACATCGGCCTCGACCATACCGGCGATCCGGAGCTGCGGCGCCTGTCCGTGGAAGACCGCACCGGTAACGGCGGCGAGGGGCCGGGTCGGCTGGCGCCGGTGTTCGACCGGCTGGCGGAGATCGGCTCCGGCGCCGCGGCGGCGGACGGGCGCGACCGGGCCCGCCGCGCTTTCCTCGCCGGCACGGAGTGGCGCGACGCGCGGATGACGGCGCTTTCGGGCGACGCGTCCTTCCGGCGCTATTTCCGGCTGGCCGGCGGGCCGTTCCCGGCCCTGCTGATGGATGCGCCGCCAGCCCGGGAGGATGCCGCGGCCTTCGTGCGGGTCGCCCGGCATCTGCGCGTTCTCGGCTTCAGCGCACCGGCCATCCATGCCGAGGACCCGGCGCAGGGCTTTCTCGTCATCGAGGATTTCGGCGACGCGACATTCACCCGCCGGCTTGCCGAAGGCGCGGACGAGGACGCGCTGTATACCCTGGCGACCGACACGCTGATCGCGCTGCACCGCCATCCCGGCGCCGCCTCGGTCGAGGTTCCGCCCTACGACGGGGACGCGCTCCAGCGCGAGGCAGACCTGCTGATCGACTGGTTCCTGCCGGCCGTCACCGGCGCGCCGACGCCGACGGCGGCCGCCGCGGAATACCGGGCGGTCTGGCGCGATCTCTATCCGCTCGCCGAGGCTGCGCCGCCCACCCTCGTCCTGCGCGACTATCACGTCGATAACCTGATGGAACTGCCGGGCCGCGCCAGCGTCGCGGCCTGCGGCCTGCTCGATTTCCAGGACGCGCTGATCGGCTCGCCGGCCTACGACCTGGTGTCCCTGGTCGCCGATGCCCGGCGCGACATCCGCCCGGCGCTGCGCGACGCGATGGTCGAGCGCTATCTCGCCGCGTTTCCGGCGCTCGACCGGGCGGATTTCCTGGCGGCGGCGGCGACGCTGTCGGCCCAGCGCAACTGCAAGATCATCGGCATCTTCACCCGGCTCATGGCGCGCGACGGCAAGCCGGTCTACCTGCAGCACATCCCGCGGGTCTGGCGCCTGCTCGAGGCCGATCTCGCCCACCCGGCGCTGGCGCCGGTCAGGGCGTGGCTGGACGAGGCGATTCCGCCGGCCCTGCGCACCGTCCCGCATTTCGGCGACCCGCCGTGACCGCGCCGCACACGGCCCCCGAAACGGCCCCCGAAACGGCAATGCTGCTCGCTGCGGGCCTCGGCACGCGGATGCGGCCGCTGACCGGGGCCGCGCCCAAGCCGCTGCTCGAAGTCGGCGGCCGGACCATGCTGGACCGGACGCTGGACAAGGCGCTCGAAGCCGGCGTCACCCGCGCCGTCGTCAACACCCACCACCTCGCCGCCCAGATCGAACGGCGGCTGAAGGCGCGCACCGCGCCGGAGATCGTCATCAGCCACGAGGCCGAAATTCTCGATACCGGCGGCGGCGTGCTCAATGCGCTCGACGCGCTGGGACCGGACCCCTTTTTCGTGCTCAACAGCGACACGGTCTGGGAGGACGGGCCGACCCCGGCGCTGCACCGCCTCGCCGAAGCCTGGGATCCGGCGCGCATGGATGCCCTGCTGCTGGTCCACCCGACGGTCGCCGCCACGGGATATGCCGGCGACGGCGATTTCTTCATGGATATCGAAGGCCGGTTGCAGCGCCGCGGCGAAGCGGAGATCGCGCCCTTCGTCTTCACCGGCAGCCAGATCCTCAGTCCGGCCCTGTTCGACGGCATGGCGCCGGGCGCCTTTTCCCTCAACCGGGTCTACGACCGCGCGCTCGAACGCGAACGCCTGTACGGCATCCGGCACGACGGCGCCTGGCACCATGTCGGCACGCCGGACAGCTTCGAGCGGGTCAGCCGGCTCTACGCCCATATCGCACAGGGCGATGCCGCCGCGCCGCCGGCCCAGGCCGACCTGTTCGACGCCGGCTGACCGCACCATGACCGCACAATGACCGGGACCGGCAAAATGGCGGCGGACGGCGTGCCCGCCCGAAGCGTCTACACCATCCCGCCCCAGCGGGATTTCGTCACGGCCCTCGCACGCGGCCTGTTCGACCGTTTCGGCGGCGCGCCCGAAAGCCTGGCGCCGGTCCTGGTCCTGCTGCCGACGCGCCGCGCCTGCCGCACCCTGCGCGAGGCTTTCCTGCGGCTGAGCGGTGGCGCGCCCCTGCTGCTGCCGAGGATGCGCCCGATCGGCGATGTCGACGAGGACGATCTCGCTCTTTCGGCCGGCGACGACCTGCCGCCCGATGACGGTTCGCTGTTCGAGACGCCGCCCGCGATTCCCGAACTGAAACGACAACTGCTGCTGGCCCGGCTGATCCTCGAGCGGGAGCGCGATGCCTCGGCGGAGCAGGCCGTGCTGCTGGCCCAGGCGCTGGCGCGGCTGCTCGACCAGGCCCAGACCGAGCGGCTGTCCTTCGACCGCCTGGCCGAACTGGCGCCTGCCGACCTATCCGCGCACTGGCAACAGACCCTCGAATTCCTGAAGATCGTGACCGCGCACTGGCCCGCCGTCCTGGCAGAGAACGGCGCGATGGATCCGGCGGCGCGGCGCAACCTGCTGCTGGAGCGGCTGGAGCGGCGCTGGGCCCAGGCCGCGCCGGGCCATCCGGTGATCGCCGCCGGCTCGACCGGCAGCATCCCGGCGACGGCCGACCTGCTGGCGACGGTCGCGGCGCTGCCGGACGGCCAGGTCGTCCTGCCGGGACTGGACCGCCATCTCGACGAGGAAAGCTGGTCGGCGGTCGAGGCCGACGAAGGCCATCCCCAGTTCGGCCTTGCGCGGCTGCTGCAACGCCTCGGCATCCGGCGGGAGGACGTGCAGGACTGGCCGGAACCGGCCCCGGCGGACGGCGCCGCCCTGTACGAGGCGCCGCGCGCGCGCGTTAGCCTGATCGCCGAAGCCCTGCGGCCGGCCGGGACGACGGAGGCCTGGGCGCGCCGGCCGCTCGACGGCGATACGCTGGCCGCCGCGCTCGGCCCGGACCTCGGCTGCATCGTCTGCCGCGATCCCGGCGAAGAGGCGCGGGTCGTCGCGCTGGCCTTCCGCCGGACCCTCGATACGCCGGGCAAGACCGCCACCCTGGTCACGCCCGACCGCGACCTCGGCCGGCGGGTCGCTGCCGAAATGCAGCGCTGGGGCGTGACCGTCGACGATTCCGCCGGCGTGCCGCTGGCCGCCACGCCGCCGGCCTCCTTCCTGCTGCTGCTCGCCCGCGCGGTCGAGGACGGGCTTGCGCCGACCGGCCTGCTCGCCCTGCTCAAGCATCCGCTGTGCGCCGCCGGGCAGCCGTTGGCGGACACGCGGCGGCAGGCCCGCGCCCTCGAACGGGCGGCGCTGCGCGGGCCGCGGCCGGAGGCCGGGATCGCCGGGCTGCGCCGCCGGCTCGCCGCAGCGCGGGACGACCGGTTCGGGCCGGGCCTGGCGGTCTGCGATTCCGCCACTGCCCTGGTCGACCGGCTTGACGGACTGCTTGCGCCGTTGCTGGCCGGCAAGCCGCGCGCCATGCCGGATTACCTGCGCGCGCTGTGCAGCGCCGCGGCGGCGCTGGCGGCATCGCCGGACGACCCGGCCGGCCGCCGCTTGTGGGCCGGCGACGCCGGCGAGGCGCTGGCCGGCTTCATCGACGATCTGGCCGATGCGAGCGCCGTGGTGGCCCCGGACGCGCTGCACGATCGCGCAACGCTGCTTGCCACGCTGATGCTCGGCCGGGTCGTGCGGCCGCGCTACGGCGCCCATCCCCGGCTTGCCATCCAGGGTCCGCTGGAAGCCCGGCTGCACCATGCCGACCTGACCGTCCTGGGCGGGCTGAACGAAGGCGCCTGGCCGCCCGAAGCGCCGGTCGATCCGTGGATGAGCCGGCCGATGCGGCTGCAGTTCGGCCTGCCCTCGCCGGAGCGGCGGACCGGCCTGTCGGCGCACGATTTCGCCCAGGCCTTCTGCGCGCCGGAAGTCCTCGTCACGCGCAGCGAAAAGGTCGAGGGCAGCCCGGCAGTCGCGTCGCGCTGGCTGCAGCGGCTCGATACGGTCCTCGAAGGCGCGCTCGACGCCGAGACCCTCGCAGGCATCCGCGAGCGGGACGGCGCGCTCGTCGCGCTGGCGCGGCAGCTCGACCGGCCAGCGCGCGTCGTAAGCTGCGCCCGGCCGCAGCCGCGCCCGCCGGTCGCCGCCCGGCCGCGCCGCCTGTCGGTCACCCAGATCGAGCGCTGGCTGCGCGATCCCTACACCATCTACGCCCGCCACATCCTGCGCCTCAGGCCGCTCGACGAGATCGACGCCGACCCCGGCGCGCTGGAGCGCGGCATCATCCTGCACGACGTGTTCGAGGCGTTCGTGCGCGACCACCCGGCCGGGCCGCTGCCGCCCGATGCGCTGCCCAAGCTGCTGGCGCTGGGCCGCGCGCGCTTCATGGACCTCGCCCACGCGCCCGGCGTCGCGGCGCTCTGGTGGCCGCGCTTCGAGCGGGCGGCCGAGGCCTTCGTCGCCAGGGAGGCGGTCCGGCGCCCGGCGATCCGAAGCTCCCATGTCGAGGTTGACGGCCGGATCGAAATTCCTGCGCCGGCCGGGCCGTTCACCCTGACCGGCAAGGCCGACCGGATCGACCTGAAGCACGGCGGCGGCGCCGAAATCCTCGACTACAAGACCGGCAGCCTGCCGAAGGTCAAAGACGTTGCCGCGGGCTTCAATCCCCAGCTGGCGCTGGAAGGGCTGATGCTGCGGCGCGGCGGGTTCGCCGATGTGCCGGAAACCGCCGATGCCGCGGACCTGACCTACTGGCAGCTGAGCGGCGGCCGGACTCCGCTGGAAACCCGGCCCGCCGCCGGCAGGACGCCGGCTGCCGACCTGATTGAAGACGCCGAAGCGGGCCTCGCCCGGCTGGTTGCGGCCTTCGACGATCCGGCACGGGCCTACGCCGCGCGCCCGGCAAGCGCCTGGGCCCTGGCCTACAACGATTACGAACATCTGGCGCGCATCCGGGAGTGGGCGCTGGCGGAGGCGGACCCGTGACCGCGGCGCGCCGCCAAAAGGCGCCGCCCGATCCAAAGCGGGTCGCCGAGCGCGCGCAGAGCCGGGCCTCGAAGCCCGAGGTCTCGTCCTGGGTCGGCGCCAGCGCCGGCACGGGCAAGACCCATGTGCTGACCCGGCGTGTCCTGCGGCTGTTGCTGAACGGCGCCGCCCCGGCGCGCATCCTGTGCCTCACCTTCACCAAGGCTGCGGCGGCGGAGATGATCGACCGGATCGCGGCCCGGCTCGGCCGGTGGGCGCTGATGGACAATGCCGTCCTGCGCAAGGATCTGAAGGAGATAACCGGCCGGGCGCCGGTCGCGGCCGAGACGGCGCGCGCCCGCACCCTGTTCGCGACCTGCCTGGACGTGCCGGGCGGTATGCGCATCCAGACGATCCACGCCTTCTGCCAGGCCCTGCTCAAGCGCTTCCCGCTGGAGGCCGGCGTGCCGCCCCACTTCCGGGTGATCGAGGAAGGCGACCAGCGCGCCCTGCTGAACGGCGTGCGCGACCGGGTGCTGGCCGATGCCGAACCCGGCCGCGGGCCGTATTCCGAAGAACTGGCGCTGCTCACGCCGCTCGGCGGGCCGGACGATCTCACCGCCCTGCTCGGCGAGTTCCTGGGCGAGCGCGGCCGGCTGCGCGACCTGTTGAAAAACGAAGCGGCGGTTTCCCGGGCGGTCCGCCGGCTCTACGACGAGGCCGGCTTCGACACCGGCGCGAGCCAGGCGGCGCTCGACGCCGAAGCCTGCGCCGAAGGAGCGTTCGACCGCGACGGGCTCAAGCAGGCGGCGCGGGCGCTGGAAAGCGGCAGCCCGACGGATGCTGGAAAGGCGGAGGAAATCGCTGGCTGGCTGGCGGCCGGTGATGCGGCCCGGGCGGAGGCGCTCGACGACTATGCCGCGGCTTTCCTTACCGGGGAACATCAACCGCGCGCGCGGCTGGCGACGAAAGGCGCTGTCGGGAAGATGCCCGACATCCTCGACGTCATGGGGCAGGAGGCCGCCCGGCTCGCCGGCGTGTACGACCGCAAGAAGGCGCTGGCGGTCGTACAGCGGAGCGCGGCGCTGGCCCGGCTCGGCGCGGCGGTGCACCAGGGTTACGAGGCGGAGAAGCGGCGGCGCGCGGTTCTCGATTTCGACGACCTGATCCTGAAGGCCGAAGACCTGCTGACCCGCAAGGCGGCGACCGAATGGGTGCTCTACAAGCTGGACGGCGGTATCGACCACATCCTGGTGGACGAGGCGCAGGATACCAGCCCGCAGCAATGGCGCCTGGTCGAGGCGATCGCGCAGGAGTTCTTCGCCGGCAAAGGAGTCGAGCCCGCGCCGGCCGACGACGGCCTGCCCCGGCCCCCGCGCACCGTGTTCGCCGTCGGCGACATCAAGCAGTCGATCTTCAGCTTCCAGGGCGCCGACCCAGTCGTGTTCGACAACGTCCGCGAAGGTTTCCAGGACCGGGTGCGGGCCGCCGGGGAGGAGTGGTCTCCGGTCGATCTCGACGTGTCCTTCCGTTCGGTCCAGCAGGTGCTTGACGCGGTGGACAGCAGCTTCGCCGAGGGTCCGGCCCGGGATGGCGTGGTCGGCGACGGCGTTGTCGGGGAGGGCGCTGCGCTGCGCCATACCGCCTGGCGGCAGGGCCAGGGCGGCATGGTCGAACTGTGGCCGGTCATCGCCCCGGACGAGCCGGCGGAACCGGAGGTGTGGACGCTGCCGGAAATCGACGCCGAGGCGGCCTCGACGACCGAGGAACTGGCGCACCGGATCGCCCGGCAGGTGCGCGCCTGGCTCGACGGATCGGCCGGCATGGTCTGGGACCGTTCCGGCAGCGAACCGGTGCAGCGCGCGCCGCGCGCCGGCGACATCATGATCCTGGTGCGCCGGCGCGACGCCCTGGTCGAAGCGCTGATCCGCGCGCTCAAGGATTCGGCCGTTCCCGTCGCCGGCACCGACCGCATGGTGCTGACCGAGCAGCTGGCGGTCATGGACGTGCTCGCCGTCGCGGATTTCCTGCTGCTGCCGGAGGACGACCTGACGCTGGCGACGGTCCTCAAGGGCCCGCTGTTCGGCTTCGACGACGACCGGCTGTTCGATCTCGCCCACGGGCGCGGCAGGGCCAGCCTGTGGTCGCGCCTCCAGGCGGCGGACGACGACGCGTCGAGGGAGGCGGCGAAGACCCTGTCCGGCCTGCTGGCGACCGTCGACTACACGCCGCCCTACGAACTGCTCAAGGCGATCCTGACCGGGGCCGCGCCGCCGACCCCGCAGCCGCCTCTGCAGCCGGCCCCACAACCGACCCCACAACCCACGGGGCGCGAGCGTTTCTGGGGCCGGCTCGGCCCCGACGCCATCGAGCCGCTGGAGGAGCTGCTCAACCTCGCATTGGCCTTCCAGCGGGACCATCCGCCGTCCCTGCAGCATTTCCTGCACTGGCTGCGCCGGCGCGAGGTCGAGACAAGGCGGGACATGGAAAGCGTTCCGGACGCGGTGCGCATCATGACGGTCCACGGCGCCAAGGGGCTCCAGGCGCCGATCGTCATCCTGCCCGACACGATCCGGGTGCCGAAACGGGCCGACAGGCTGTTGTGGCCGGCGGCAGACGCCGGCGCCGCTGGAGCGATTGGCGGCCTGCCGCTGATCGCGCCGTCCGATGCGGATGCGGACATCCGGACGATGGGTTTCAAGGACGATGCCAGGGAGGCCGGGCGGCAGGAATACAACCGGCTGCTCTACGTCGCCATGACCCGGGCGCAGGATGCCCTGATCGTCTGCGGCAGCCGCGGGCCGAGGAAGATCGACGACGATTGCTGGCACACGCTGGTCGAGCGCGGGCTGCGCCGGCTCGACGGCACGGCTGAGGTCGCCGACGACGGGTTCGACGAACCGGTCATGCGCTACGGCAGCCTTGCAGCGGCGGAAACGCCGCCGCGGGAGGCGGTCGTGGCGTCCGAGACCGGCGCGGCGCACGATCCGGCGGCATTGCAGGCGCTGCTCGCTCCGCCGCCGCCCGAAGCGCAGCCGCCCCGGCCGCTCGCCCCGTCGCGGCCGGCGGAGGACGAGCCGCCGGTCTTCGGCCCGTTCGACGCGGGCGCGGACCGGTTCCGGCGCGGCGCCCTGATTCACCGGCTGCTGCAATATCTGCCCGACCTGCCGGAAGACCGGCGCGACCGGGCGGCTTTACGATACCTCGCCCGCCCCGGCCACGGCCTGACGGACGACCAACAGCGCGAAATTGCCGCCGAGATCCGCGCCGTGCTCGACCTGCCGGAGGCCCGGCCCCTGTTCGGCCCAGGTTCGATGGCCGAAGCGCCGGTCACCGGCACGGTCGGCGGGGCGGTGATTTCGGGCCAGATCGACCGGCTCGCCATCGGCGCGCAGACGGTCTCCGTCGTCGATTACAAGACCAACCGCCCGCCGCCCGCCGACGCCCCGGCGACCCCGCCGGTCTACCTGCGCCAGATGGCCGCCTACCGGGCCTTGCTGCGCCGCCTCTATCCGGCCCGCAGGGTCGACTGTTTCCTGCTCTGGACCGCCGCCCCGCGGCTCATGGCGCTCGCCGATTCGCTGCTCGACCCCTATGCGCCGGAGAGCGGCTGAGCGGTGCGAACCGGCTTGATTTGTCGGCGTCGTTTTCCTAGATCGTAAACCGGTCCCGGAGCCCGATCCGGGGCCCGTACCGCAGCAAAAGACCGGCGCCCCGAGAGCGCCGGCCTTCAGGGAAAACGGGGTAAGCATGGCCTTGAACAACGTGACCGATTCGTCTTTCGACGCCGATGTCCTGCAGTCGCCCACGCCGGTCCTGGTGGATTTCTGGGCGGAATGGTGCGGCCCCTGCAAGCAGATTGCGCCGGCGCTGCAAGACATGGCCGCGGACAAGGACGGCCGGATTTCCATCGCCAAGCTGAACATCGACGAGAACCCGTCGATCCCGCAGCGCTACAATGTGCGCGGCATCCCGACCCTGATGCTGTTCAAGGGCGGCGAACTGGCGGCCACCAAGGTCGGCGCCCTGCCGAAGAGCAAGCTCTACGAATGGGTCGACAGCGTGCTCGCCGACGGCGCCTGACCCGCTTCTACCCTTCCGACAGCGCCAGCGCCTGCCCGATCAGGTAGAGCGACCCGCAAACAAGGATAGTGCCACCATCGGCGGTGCGTGCCGCCGCAAGGTCGAGCGCGTGTCCTAAATCCCGCGCCGCAGCCGCCTCCGGTGCGCCGCGTGCGCGGGCTTCTTCGGCCAGCCCGTCCGGCGGATAGCATTTGTGTCCGGGAACCGGCACCGCCGTGAGCGACGCGCACATCGGCGCCAACGGCGCCAGAACGCCCGCCGGATCCTTGGTTTCCAGCAGGCCGAGAATGGCGTGGACCGGGCGCGCCTGCGCCTGCACCCAATCGGCAAGCGCCTTGGCGGCGGGCGGGTTGTGCGCGCCGTCCAGCCAGAGCTGCCGGCCGGGCCCGAGCCTCGCCGCAAGGGGGCCGGCCCCGAGGCGCTGAAGCCGGCCGGGCCAGGCGACCGTCTGCATGGCCTGCGCCCAGTGCCGGTCCTCCGGCCGCGCGACGCCGGACGCATCGGCCAGAGCGACGGCGAAGGCGGCGTTCGCGGTCTGGTGGCCGCCGGGCAGCGCCGGAGGCGGCAGGCGGCATTCCCGGCCCGGGCCGGCATAGCGCCATGTTCCGTCGCCGGAACCGGCCGCGGCCTCGAAACGCCAGGTCTCGCCGCATGTCTCCATCGGCGCCCCGGCCTCGGCGGCGGCGCGTTCGACAACATCCAGCGCAGCGGGCGGCAGGTCGCCGACGACGACGGGAACGCCGGCGCGCAGGATGCCGGCCTTTTCCGCCGCGACCGCCGCGATCGTATCGCCGAGATAGCCCTGATGGTCGAGGCCGATGGAAACGATGCCGGTTGCGGCCGGTTGCGCGACGACGTTGGTCGCATCCAGCCGCCCGCCGAGCCCGGTTTCCAGCAGCAGCACGTCGGCCGGAGTTTCGGCGAAGGCCTTGAAGGCTGCGGCGGTCGTGATCTCGAAGAAGGTGATCGGCGCGCCGTCGTTTGCCCGGTCGGCGGCTTCCAGGATATCGACCAGCGCCGCGTCGCCGACCGGCCGTCCGTTCAGAACGATCCGTTCGTTGAAGCGCACCAGATGGGGCGAGACATACTGGTGGACGGTCAGCCCTGCCGCCTCGAAGGCGGCGCGGCAGAAGGCGAGGACGGAGCCCTTGCCGTTCGTGCCCGAGACGTGGATCACCGGCGGCAGCCGGTCCTGCGGCCGGCCGAGTTTGGCCAGCAGCGCCTCGATCCGGCCGAGCGACAGGTCGATGACGCGCGGGTGGAGCGCCGTGAACCGCTCGAGCAGCCGGTCGACGGTTGCGGCGGACAAGGGTGGGTTCAGTCGGCGGCGGGTTCGCCGGATTTGTCCGGCCCGGATGCGTCGCCGGCCGCCTCTTCCGCCGGCTTCCCGGACGGCTTCCCGGACGGCTTCGGGGCCGGCTTCGCGGACCGCTTCGGGGGCGCCGCCGCGGTTTCTGCATCGGCTTCAGCCGGCCCGGCCAGCGCCTTCGGCGTTTCCGGCGCGGCCGCGATCCGGCCGGCAGGTTTCAGCGGCACGACATCGGCCGGCGGGTTGGGCCGGACCAGATGGCGCAAGGTGCGGATCAGCGTTTCGCGCATCTCCTGGCGCGGCACGACCATATCCACCATGCCGTGCTCGTGGAGATATTCCGCGCTCTGGAACCCTTCCGGCAGCTTCTCGCGGATCGTGTCCTCGATCACGCGCTTGCCGGCGAAGCCGATCGTCGCGCCCGGTTCGGCGATCGCGATGTCGCCCAGCATGGCGAACGAGGCGGAAACGCCGCCCGTCGTCGGGTCCGTCATCAGGGAGATGAAGGGCAGGCGCGCCTCGCGCACCTCCTGCACCGCGACGACAGTGCGCGGCATCTGCATCAGCGAGAGGATGCCTTCCTGCATCCGCGCGCCGCCCGAGGCCGGAATGGCGATGAGCGGCGCCTGCTGCAGGACGGCAAGGCGGGCGGCCGCGACGAAGGCCTCGCCGACCGCAACGCCCATAGAGCCGCCCATGAAGGAAAAGTCGAAGGCCGCGATCACGACCTTCATCCCGCCCATCGTGCCGTGGCATACGATGGCCGCATCGCCGCCCGACTCCCGGGCGCCGGCCGCCGCCTGGGCGTCGCGCAGCCGTTCCGAATAGCGCTTGCGGTCGCGGAATTTCAGCGGGTCGACGATCGCTTTCGGCGGTTCGATCTCCTGGTACGCGCCGTCGTCGAACAGCGCGGCCAGCCGCTCGCGCGCCGCGATGCGCATGTGATGGCCGCAATGCGGGCAGACCTTCAGGTTGGCGTCCAGCTCGCGATGGAAGATCATCTGATCGCAGGCGGCGCATTTTACCCAGAGATTTTCCGGCACATCGCGCGTGACCAGGGCGCGGATTTTCGGACGGATGTTTTCAAGCCAGCTCATGGCTCCTCACAGAATTGCCCGCGGATGCAGCGGCCGGGGGGATTCTCCCAAAGTGCGACCCCGCGATGCACGTTCAGCCCGCGCGGACGGCCGGCACGCCGCCGCCGGCCTCGACCTGGCGCTCCAGCTGCCGGGCCGTGCGCCGGATTTCGCGCGTCCTGCGCCGGCCCTTGCCGCCGGCCAGCCAGGCGACCAGCGCGCCGCCGAGGAAACCGAGTGCAATGCCGCCGAACGCCAGCCCGTAAACCGGCAGCGACAAGGTCAGCGGCGCCGGCCACAGATTCACCATTGCGGCATGATAGTTGTGGGTCGCGAAGACGATGAAGGCGATCCCGACCAGCCCGATGACGATCCAACCGATAAGTCTCATGCCGGTGCTCCTGCAGGACTGCTCCTCTGGGGCCGCGCCGCAGCGCCGAACCGGACAGATGGCAACGGTCCGCCGCCGGCGCAAGCCCGTCCGGGGAGACGCGCCGGTTGCCGCCGGGGTCAGTCCGTCCGGTCGGAATTGAGCCGCTCGCGCAGTTCCTTGCCCGTCTTGAAATAGGGCACACGCTTGCGCGCGACATGGACGGTCGCGCCGGTGCGCGGGTTGCGCCCGGTGCGCGGCGCGCGGTCCTTGACCGAAAAGGCACCGAAACCGCGCAGTTCAACGCGGTCGCCGCGTTCCAGTGCGTCGGAGATTTCGTCGAACACCGTTGTCACGATGCGTTCGAAGACCCTCGCCTTCAGATCCGGGTGCCGTTCGGCCAGCCGGGCGATCAGTTCCGACTTCGTCATGGCAAGTGCGAACGCTCCCAAACGCGGCAAAAGGATTCCGGAACGGTCGCGAGCCAGTCCGAACATTGCCTGCGCACTGTCCCCAACCGGAACGAAAGAGTGCCAAAGGGGCGCGCCAAGGTCAAGACTAAGTCTCTAAGAAATAACTATTTTTATGTTGCCGCTGCATACAGCCCCGGCAGGGATGCGCCCGTGGCGGCGTGCGGCCGGCGCCGGCGCCGCCAATTGCCGGCGCGAACGCCGGCGCCGCAATTCCTTCGGACCGGCCGGAATGCGGCCATAGGGAGCGGCGCGGCCGCCCTTGACCTTTGGCATTTTCCGCCTTTATACCGCCCATTCCGCGCGCCGCCGCTGCCCGGCCGGCGCGCGCTGCACGCCGACGACAAACCGTACCGGACCGAAGAGAGAAGATGGCCCATCACAAATCGGCCAGGAAGCGCATACGCCGCAACGGCGCCAAGGCGCAAGTCAACACCGCCCGGCGCAGCCGGGTGCGCGGATACCTGAAAAAGGTGGAACTCGCGATTTCCGCCGGCGACCCGGAGGCGGCGCGCGACGCGCTCAAGACCGCCCAGCCGGAAATCATGCGCGGCGTGACCAAGGGTATCCTGCATCGCAATACCGCATCGCGGCGCATCAGCCGCCTGAACGCGCGTATCAAGGCGATGTCCTGACGCTGTACGGCGTGGGCGGCGTGGCGCAGGCTGCGCCGGGCCGCCGGCAGGACAGGCAGGTCGATCGTCCAGAGAGCATCGGGTTTCGCCGGTCCCGCGCACGGCGGCATGCTGCTGCACCTATTGAATTTTGCAGCGCAACACAAATATATCGCATCGCAACCCGGAACTCCCCAGAAATCCCCCCGAAATCCCTCAGAAATCCAAGGAGGCCTACATGCCGGACGGATCCGGTGACCGGACGGTGCAGGAACTGCTCTCCAGCTGTACCTGCCAGAACCTGCGCCAGGCGACGCGGGTCGTGACCCAGCATTACGAACAGGCTATGGAGCCGATCGGCCTGAAGATTACGCAGCTTCCGGTGCTGGCGGCAGCGGCGGCGAACGGCCCGGTTCCGATGAGCCGGCTGGCGGAAACGCTGGTCATGGACCGCACGACCCTGACGCGCAACCTGCAGCCGCTGGAGCGCGCCGGCCTGGTGGAGGTTGCATCCGGAGACGACCGGCGGGCGCGTCTTGTCAGCGCAACCCCGAAAGGCCTCGACGCGCTCGAAGCGGCGCTGCCCCTGTGGAAGCAGGCCCAATCCGGCATGGTCGAGGCGCTGGGGCGCTTCAAGTGGGGCGTCCTGATGGAGAATCTGCGCCTGACCGTGGACGCGACCCGGAAATAGGCTGCCGACTGAGGCCGCTGCGACAGGCCTGAGATCGCCACGGGGCGGGTCCGGCAGCGGCCGACGCCCCGCGCGGCGCCGGTTCCGCCCGGCCGGCGAACGGTCTAGACTCCGGTTCGCCGCTGCCCGCCGCCCGACCGCCGTCCGCCCGCCCCATGCCGGAAATCGACCTTCACGCCCTGCCGGAACACCTGCCGCCCGGCGCGCCGGCGTTGGGCCTCGATGTCGGCGCCAGAACGGTCGGCCTCGCCATCTCGGACCGCACGCGCACCATCGCGTCGCCGCTGGTCACGGTGCGCCGGAAGAAATTCGCCGCCGATGCCGCGGCGATCGCGGCCCAGGTCGCCGGGCGCGGCGCGGCCGCCCTGGTCTACGGATTGCCGGTCAACATGGACGGCGCCGAAGGGCCGCGCTGCCAGTCGGTCCGGCAGTTCGCGCGCAACCTGGACGGCCGGCTGCCGCTGCCCTACGCCTTCTGGGACGAACGCCTGTCGACCGCGGCGGTCGAGCGGCTGTTGATCGGCGAGGCGGATATGACCCGCAAGCGCCGCGCGGAGGTGGTAGACAAGGCCGCGGCGGCGTGGATCCTCCAGGGCGCGCTGGACGCCCTGAGAGCGCGGGCGGCCCGGGAGCGGCCGCCACAGGATCCGGCCTGACGGCGCAGCGGCGGAGGCCCCTTGTCCGAGACCTTCACAGCAATCGCCCCGGTCGTCGTCCTGATCCTGCTGGGCTGGGCCTTGCGCAGGGCCGAGTTCGCGCCCGAAGCCTTCTGGACCGGCCTCGACCGGCTGACCTATTTCATCCTGCTGCCCTGCCTGCTGGTCAACGGACTGGCCGGCGCGAATCTGGACGAGCTGCCGGTCGGCGACGCCGTGCTGGCGGCCGGTGCGGTCGTGCTGGCGGCGGTCGTGCTGATGCACGCGGTCCGCCGCGTCGTCGCCCCCAAGCCCGGCGCCTACGGCGCGCTGGTGCAATGCAGCCTGCGCGGCAACAACTATCCGGTCCTGGCGATCGTCGTCACGCTGTTCGACGATGTCGGCCTCTCCGCCTTCGCGCTGTCGCTGATCGCCTTCGTGCCCCTGACCAACCTGATCAGCGTCATCGCGCTGGTGCGGACGGGCAGCGGAAAGGGTGCGGCGGCGGGCGCCCTGGGGCCGATCGTGCGCGAGATCCTGCTCAACCCGATCCTGATCGCCGTTGCCCTGGGCCTCGCGATCAATGTCGCCGATACCGGCATTCCCGGCCCGGCGGACACGATCCTGGAGGTCCTCGGCCGGGCCGCCCTGCCGCTCGGGTTGCTGGCGGTCGGCGCCGGCCTCGCCTTCGACGCCACGGCCGGAAGCGGGCGCGCCGTGCTGGCGTCCATGGCTGTCAAGCTGCTGCTCCTGCCGGCTCTCGTGCTGATCGGCCTCGACATGCTGGAGATCGGGGGCACCTATGCCACGGCGCTGCTGGTTCACGCCGCGGTGCCGTGCTCGGTATCGGCCTATGCGTTCGCCCGGCAGCTGCGCGGCGACGCCAAGACCACGGCCGCCATGATCGCCGCCCAGACGGTGGTCAGCATCGTCACCCTGCCGTTCTGGCTCTGGCTGGCTACGGAATTCCTGTAGAGCCCGGGCTCCGGCTCAGTTCATGATCGCGTCCGGCAGCCACAGCGGGATTTCCGGTACGAACATCACGACGAAGGTGACGACCAGGATCACGAAGAAGAAATGCTTGCCGTGCTTCCACCATTCGAAAACGGTGGTGTCGAGCAGGCGGCAGGCGAACAGGGTCTGGACGCCGACCGGCGGTGTCAGGTTCGCGAGCAGGATGATCATGCTGAAACTGACCCCGTAGTGAATCGGGTCGATGCCGAGGCTCTGGGCCGACGGCAGCATCAGCGGCACGAAGATCAGCATGATCGGCACGGCCTCGATAAAGAAGCCCATCACGAAGAAGACGGCAAAGTTCAGGAGCAGGAATTCGGTCGGCGTAAAGGCGCCGGCCTTGAAGAACTGCTCGACGACGTCCGCCAGGTTCAGCCGCACGATCAGCACGCCGAACACGGCTGCGCCTGCCACCAGGAACAGGTAGCTCATGGAGCTCAGCAGGTTGCGGCTGAAGGAATCGGCCAGGCCGGTCACGCTGGTGCCGGCCCGGAATATGGTGAAGCCGAGGAACAGCGCGAAGACGATGCCCGCTGCGCCCGCCTCGACCGGCGAGAAGACGCCGAAGCGCATGCCGCCGAGGATAAAGATCGGAATCGCCAGGCCGACGAGCGCCGCGGCCGGCGAGCCGCCGCGCCGGTGGTAGATCTTCGCCGCTCCGCCCGGCGCGCCGGCCGCCGCCGGTTTCGCGGATTCGTAGCGCGTCTGCAGGAATGCCGCGACGATCATCAGGCCGATCGCGACCATGATGCCCGGCGCGATTCCCGCGATCCACAGGCGCAGGATCGAGATTTCGCCGGCCAGGCCCAGGATCAGCAGGACGTTGCTTGGCGGGATCAGGGCGCCGATCAGCCCGGCGCAGGAGATCAGCCCGGCCAGGTAGCCCCGGGCATAGCCGATTCGCTCCATCTCGTCCCGGAACATGGAGCTGAGCATCCCGGCCTCGGCCAGGGTCGAGCCGGTCATGCCGCCCATGAAGAGCGAGGAGACGATCAGGACCTGGGACGTGCCGCCCCGGACGCGCCGGCCGATGACCTCGCCGAACCAGACCACGCCGCGGGCGACGCCGATATCCGACAGCACGCCGCCGAAAATGATGAAGAGCGGCAGCGCCAGCCAGGCGAAGTTGCCGAGCACGCCCATCACGGCGATCGGCGATCCCAGCAGCGGAATGCCGGCCACCAGCATGCCGACGAGGCCGGCCAGCCCCATGGCGGCGGCCAGCGGCACGCCGAAAATCGCCAGCGAGAACAGGACGACGAAGGCGATTCCGCCGGCGATCAACTCCATCGGCGGAGCCCCCGCAGGAGGTATTTGCCGAACTTGGCGAGGATCGTTGCGCCGCCGCCGACCAGGATGGCGTAGTAGCCGACCTCGATCGGCCAGCCGAGCGCGGCGTATTTCGAGAACATCCTGGGCAGCAGGGCCCAGGTCGACCAGACGAGGAAGCCGACGAACAGGACGATGGCGATATCTTCCAGGATCTCCTGCAACCGGGGCGGCAGGTTGAGGATCTGGACCTTGATGTGGCTCCTGTCCTGGTCGATGGCGAAGACGCTCAGGAACACCAGCCAGATCATGATGATGACGCTGAGTTCCTCGACCCAGGAAATGCCCAGCGCACCGTCGAGCACGAAACGGTCGACGATGTTGACGAACAGCAGCGCGATCACGGCGGCGATCGCCGGAACGAAGAGGTATTTTCGGATCCGACCGCTCAGCCTCAGGACCCGTTCCTGCATGTCACGCGCCTCGCTGCAGGCCGGCACCGGCCCGGACGAAACCGCCCGAAACGGCCGGGGCCGCCTCGGGCGGAATCGGATTCATCGGACCGGCGGCCCGTCGTTGTGGGCTATTTGAGCATGCCGGCTTTCCGCAGACGGGCCAGCAGCGCGGGCGGTGTGTATTTCGCCACGGCCTCGCTCTTGTAGACGCTCTCGCTGGCCTTCTGCCACATCGCCATCTGCTCGGGCGTCAGGTCGATGATCTCGGCGCCGCGCTTGGTGATCGCATCGCGGAAGGCCTGATGCGCCTCCTGGTCGACCTTCATCTCGTAGAGGGCGGCTTCCCCGCCGACCTCGGTCATGACCTTGCGGATGTCCGCCGGCAGCTTGTTCCAGAAATCGACCCGGACCCACATGACCTGGGGCAGATACTGGAAATTCACCATCGTGATGTGCTTGGCAATTTCGTCGAAGCCGACATTGTGGATGTGCGGGATCGGGATCTGCACGCCCTCGAACACGCCCTGGCTGAAGCCGGTGAAGGTATCGGCCCACGGCACCGGGACCGGGTTGGCGCCCCAGGCCTTGTTGATGACGATGTCGAGCGGCGCGAGGCTGACCCGCTGCTTGGTGTTCTTGATGTCGGCCGGGACGACGAGCCGGACCTTGCGGGTCGCGATCGCCCGGGCGCCGCCGTTGCTGGGCATGATGTAGACCAGCTTGAGGCCGGTCTCCTTCTCGACCTTGGCCTGGAGCTCCTTGCCGACGTCGCTGTTGATCATCTGGAGGAGCTGGCGCGGTCCGGTCTTGAGGTCGCCGCTGACGATGAAGGGCAGGTTGACCCAGTCGTAGTGCCGGGTGAACACGCCGACCGTGGACGTGCCGGCGGCGGCGAAATCGATCGATCCGGCGAGCAGCGCCTCGAGCGCCTTCTCTTCCTGATAGAGGCTGCCGCTGTGATGAATCTTGAACTTGACCCGGCCGTTGGTCCGCTTCTCGACCTCGGCGGCGAAGAAGTTGACCGCCTTGCCCGACGAAATCTTCGGGCTGGGATAGCCGGCATAGGTGAACTTGAATTCCTGGGCCTGCGGCGCCTGGCTCGCCAGAGCCGTTCCCGCCAACGCCATCGCGGCGAAAACCGCAGGCTTTTTGACATGCTTCCAGATCGACACGATAACGTCCTCCCATTCGTTAAAATGCCCCTCGGTCGAGGGGCGCGGCATTGTCAGTGTGCCCCTACACCCTGTCAAGGCAACCCCGAACATGGCTGCGTCCCGGCCGGGACCCGCAGGTATGCAGGGCAAAAACCGCGTTGCGCCGGCGCGATAGGCAACGGATCGAAGGGCAGCCGGGAAGGGATCACATGCGGTGGGCGAAGCTGTCGCGCCGGAAGCTGTAGAGCGCATCCGGATCGACCTTGATGTCGACGACGGCGGGGCGATCTTCGTCCAGCGCCGCGGCGATCGCGTCCTCGACCTCCGACAGGCGCTCGACCCGGTAGCCGGCCGCGCCGTAGAGCCTGGCCAGTTCGTCGAACGGCGGGCTGCCGACGTCCGCGCCGATATAGCGCCCGCCGAAAAAGTCCCTCTGATAGGCCTTTTCCGCGCCCCAGCAGCCGTTGTTCATCACGACCGCCACGGTGTTGAGCCCGTGGTCCACGGCCGTGCTGAGCTCCGAGACCTGCATGCCGAAGCCGCCGTCGCCGGCAAAACTGACGACCGGCCGGTCCGGCTGCGCCGCCTTCACGCCGAGGCCGCAGGCGAAGGAAAAGCCGACCAGGCCGAAATCGAGCGGCGTGAACAGGCAGGGCGGCTCCCAGTATTCGAGCGCGTCGGTGGCCTGGAGCGTCATGGTGCCGGCGTCGAGCACGATGGCGGCGTTGCGCGGCAGCACCCGGCGGTAGGCGCGGAACAGGCCGGAGGGCTGGATCGGGCTCTCGTCCATGACCGCCTCGGCATCGCGCCGGGCGAGGAACGCCTTGCGCTCGGCCTGGAACTGCGCCGTCCACTCGGTAGCTTCGCGGATCGCGGCGGCTTTGCGCACGGCTTCGGCGAGCTGGTCGGCGACGGTCGGCGCATCGGCCCAGATGCCCAGCGAGACCGGGAAATGGCGGCCGATTTCCGTCGGCTCGATCTCGACCTGGACGATCGCCGCGTCCCGGTTGATGTTGTCGTAGGAGTAGAAGGTCGAGTTGAAGCCGAGCCGGGTGCCGAGGGCGAGGATGACATCGGCCTCGAGCACGAGGCGGGACGCCACCGGATTGCCGCGCGGCCCCATCTGTCCGGCGTTGAGCGGATGCCCGAACGGAATCGCGTCGCCGTGGCCCGGCGACATGGCGACGGGCGCATTCAGAAGCTCGGCGAGCGCGAGGGTCTGCGCCGCGCCGCCGCCATTCTTGATCCCGCCGCCGGCGACGATGACCGGCCGCTCCGCGTCGAGCAGCATTTGTGCCGCCCGCTCCACCGCCGCCGCCGGGGCCGCTGGGGCGTACTGGACGCGATAGGTGTCCGGCACCGGCGGCTCGGGGAACACGGCCTTGGCGGACTGGACGTTGCGCGGCACGTTCAGCAGCACCGGGCCGCGCCGCGGCGTGAGCGCAGTGCGGAAGCCGGCCTGAAACAGCTCCGGGATGCGGTCGACGCTCGGCACGGTCACGCTCGACTTGGTGACCGGGGACAGGGTCGCGTGCTGGTCGACCTCCTGGAACGCGTCGCGGTAGACATGGGCGGACGAGAGTGCCCCGGCGATGGCGACGACCGGGGAATAGGCCGCCGACGCCTGGGCGAGGCCGGTCAGCAGGTTGGTCGCCCCCGGCCCGTTCTGGCCCGCGACGATGACGCCGGGCCCGCCGCTCGCCCGGGCGTAGCCGTCGGCCATGTGGGTACCGGTGCGCTCGTCGTGCACGCCGACGAAGCGGATGGAATTGGCCTCGTAGAGCCCGTCGAACACTTCCATGGTCGCCGAACCGATGAGCCCGAATACATGGCGGACATCCTCATTCTTGAGGGCTTCGACAACGGCCTGGCCGCCATAGATCGGTTCGGTCATTTCCGCTTTCTCCAAGGGCGCTGAATTATTCTTTCGCTGCACAATTGCCGCTGCTCGGGCGCGGCGCTCACCAGACGACGTCGCCGAACACATACGGGTCCATCGCCGGCAGGCCCATCTGCCCCTGCATGGCGGCGCACAGTTCCGACAGCGGATTGCCGAGCGACAGCAGGATCGAATAGTGCTGGTCGAATTCCGGCTTGAGATAGACAACCGGGCTGCCCTGTTCGCGCAGCACGACCATCATGTCGTCGGTCTGGCGGATCCACTCGGTGGTCTCCATGCCGCCGACGGCGACGACCAGCGGAATGTGCGGCGCCGGCGGATTGTAACGCGGGCTGAGCGCGCGCACCTCGTCGTCCGGCACGAGCAGTTCCTCTGACCCCGGCACCAGCATCACCGGCTCCAGGTCCAGCATCGCGCTCACGATGGTCGCGCCCTTGACCGCATCGTCCGGCAGGCCGAAGTCGCGGTTGAAATCGCCGGTGCACATCATCGAGGCGAGGTGGCCGCCCGCCGAATGGCCGGAAATGTAAATCTTCTCCCGGTCGCCGTTGGCCTCTTCGGCATGGTCCCAGACCCATTTCAGCGCGGCGCGGACCTGGCGCACGACTTCGGTGAGCGGAACCTTCGGGCAGAGATCGTAGTTGAGCAGGATCGACGCGCCGCCGGCGTCGAGCACCGCCGGGGCGACCAGGGTGTGGTCGAAGCTGTCGAGAAAGCGCCAGAAGCCGCCATGAACGAAAATGTTGATCGGCGACCCCGGCTCCTTCGCCGGAAACAGGTCCAGCGTCTGGCCCTCCGTCGGCCCGTAGGGGATGCGCAGCCGGCCTTCGTATGTGCTGCGCGCCAGCGCGCTGGCGAGCGTCCACTGGGCCTTCCAGACCGGATGCTCGGGCACCGCGATGCGCGGGCTGTACTGGCGTATCAGTTCTTCGCGCGGTAAGTCGCGATAGTCCATGGTCTCCCCCTGCCGCCCGCTCCTGCGATGATCGCGCGGGGCCGTAACCGCCCGGCAGCGCCTGTTTCGGGCGCAGCGCTAGCACGAACCGGCCGGGGCGCAAAGGTCTCTGGCCGGGTCCGCTTCACACGCCGCCGCCCCTTCTATACGGTGCCGGCGATCCCGATACCGATAGGAGTGCGAACCATCCCGTCCGCCGAAAACCGCCGTTTCGTGTTGCGCTCCCGCCCGGTCCATCTTGCCGGCCCGGAGAATTTCGAACTCCAGCGTGGCCCAGTTCCGGAGATCGGGGACGGCCAGGCGCTGGTGCGCATCGAAATGGCGGCGCTGTCGGCCTGGCAGGGCATGCGCACCAAGGATTTCAGGAACTTCATCCGGCCGTTCGATATTGGCGAGACGATCTCCTGCGATACCTTCGGCCGGGTCGTCGAGAGCCGGTGCGAAGCGCTGCCGGCCGGTGCGGCGGTGGTCGGCCGCCAGGGCTGGCAGGACTATGCCGCCGTCCGGCCGGAGGACGTCTCGCTCGCCTCCGACGTCTACACGGCGGAGGAATGGCTGACCGCCCTGTCCTCGCCGGGCCAGACCCCGTATCTCGCTTTTTCGCAGAAGGTGCGGCCGATGCCGGGCGAAACCCTGGTCGTCACCTCGGCGGCGGGCGCGGTCGGCAGCTATGCGGTGCAGCTCGGCCGGCTGGCCGGGGCGCGGGTCGTCGGGATCGCCGGCGGGCCGGAAAAGGCCGCCTTCGTGCGCGACCGGCTGGGCGCGGATGCGGCGGTCGATTACCGCTCCGGCAGCTTCCGCGACGACCTCGCCGCGGCCTGCCCGGACGGCGTGAACCTCTATTTCGATACGGTCGGCGGCCCGGTGGCCGACGCCGTGTCCGAACGCCTCGCCCTGGGGGCCGATATCCTGCTGGTCGGCCGCGTCGCGGCGAACAACAGCGCCGAGCCGGAGCGGGACATGGCGAACCTGCGCCATGTCTGGTCGCGGGAGGCGACGATCCATTCATTCAACCGCTACGCCTACAAGGCGCTGTATCCGCTCGTCATCGAGCGCCTGGGCGCGCTGCTGCGGGCCGGCCGCCTGGCGATGCACAACCAGGTCGTCGACGGCATGGAGCGGACGCCGGCCGCCCTGCACGACGTGCTCTCCGGCAACCATGTCGGCAAGATGCTGGTGCGCTATTCGGATAGCGGCGGGAGCCGAATCTGAAGACAATTTGCGCAAGAAAATCCAGGCATGGGTACAGGTCGGAATCCGGCCCCGTTCAATGCCGGGGATAACCCGGAAAATTCAGGAATTGCAGCCGGTTGACCGGTCGTTTGCTGTGATCTAATGTGTGTAAACAAATGCGGAACAAACTATTGTCGAACTCACCGCGCGATGCTAGTTTAGGAGGCTGTAGCCTTGCGGCTGCGCGGCCGGAGACGCCAACCGTATGACCAACATCGCCGCCATCTCCCACCGGATCTGGGACATGAAATACCGGCTCAAGGGGCCGGACGGCGCGCCGGTCGACCGGACGATCGACGACACCTGGCGGCGGGTGGCGAAGGCGCTGGCGGCGGTCGAGGGCGAGCCGGCGGCCTGGGAAGACCGGTTCTTCGATGCCATGCGCGATTTCCGCTTCCTGCCGGCCGGCCGCATCCTCGCCGGCGCCGGGGCGGACCGCAACGTCACCCTGTTCAACTGCTTCGTCATGGGCGAAATCCCGGACGACATGAGCGGCATCTTCCGCCAGCTCCAGGAAGCCGCGCTCACCATGCAGCAGGGCGGCGGCATCGGCTACGATTTCTCGACGCTCAGGCCGCGCGGCGCGCCGGTCCGCGGTGTCGGCGCCGACGCGTCCGGGCCGCTCTCCTTCATGGATGTCTGGGATTCCATGTGCCGGACCATCATGAGCGCGGGACACCGCCGCGGCGCCATGATGGCGACCATGCGCTGCGACCATCCGGATATCGAGGCCTTCATCGAGGCCAAGCGCGAGCCCGGCCGCCTGCGCATGTTCAACCTCTCGGTGCTGGTGACCGACGCCCTCATGGACGCCGTCCGGCGCGACGATCCGTGGGATCTCGTCTTCGGCGGCACGGTCTACCGCACCGTGCAGGCGCGGGCGCTGTGGGATGCCATCATGCGCTCCACCTATGCGTTCGCCGAACCGGGCGTCATCTTCATCGACCGCATCAACCGGCAGAACCCGTTGAACTATGCGGAAACCATCCATGCCACCAACCCCTGCGTCACTGCCGATACCTGGGTACACACCGGCGACGGGCCGCGGCAGGTGCGCGATCTGGCCGGCTGCCGATTCAGGGCGCGGGTCGACGGGCGGGATGTCGAGACCGGTCCGTCCGGCTTCTTCCCGACGGGCCGCAAGCCGGTGCTCGCGGTGCGGACGCGGGAGGGTCATTGCCTGCGCCTGACCGCCGATCATCGGGTGTTGACCGCCGGCTCCCGCACCCGGAACCGGATCGGCAGGGCGTGGAAGCCGGCCGGCGAACTGGCGGCGGGCGACATGATCGTCCTGCACGACCATCGCGCCGCGCCATCTTGGCCCGGCCCGTATTCGCAGGAGCAAGGCTATCTGATCGGCCTGCTGGTCGGCGACGGCACGCTGAAGGCCGACAAGGCCGTCTTGAGCGTCTGGAAGCGCCGCGCGGCCGGCAACGGGGGCGGTAACGTGGGCTGCGCGCCGGACGGCGCAGACGGCGTGATGGCGGCGGCGCTGGCCGCGGCGAAGACGCTGCCGCATCGCGCCGACTTCACCGGCTGGAGTCCGGTCCGGGGCCGCAGCGAGCACCGCCTGTCGCTCGCCGCCGTCAAGGCGCTGGCGCTCGATCTGGGCATGGCGCCGGGGCGCAAGGACCTGACGCCGAAGATCGAGACCGCATCCTCCGGCTTCACGATCGGCTTCCTGCGCGGCTTCTTCGATGCCGACGGCAGCGTGCAGGGCACACAGGAAAAGGGCGTCAGCCTCCGCCTGGCGCAGAGCGACCTGGAACGGCTGCGAACCGTCCAGCGCATGCTGGCCCGGCTCGGCATCATCGCCACGATCTATGCCGACCGCCGCCCGGCGCAGATGCGGTCCCTGCCCGACGGCAAGGGCGGCCATCGGGCGTACCGCACCGGCGCGCAGCATGAACTCGTCATTGCCAACGAGAATGTCGGCCGCTATGCGGAACTGATCGGGTTCGCCGACACGGAGAAGCGGGCAAAGCTCGAATTTGCGCTCGCGAATTACAGGCGCCGGCCCAACCGGGAGCGCTTCCTGGCGGTGGTCGATACGGTCGAGCCGGATGGCGAGGAAGAGGTCTTCGACGTCCGGGTGCCGGGCGTCAACGCCTTCGACGCCAACGGCCTCTATGTCCACAATTGCGGCGAGCAGCCGTTGCCGCCCTACGGCGCCTGCCTGCTCGGCTCGATCAACCTGGCCCGGCTGGTCCGGAAGCCGTTCGAGCCGGACGCCGCGCTGGACCTCGAAGACCTGCGCGCGCTCACCGCCGTCGCCGTGCGCATGATGGACAATGTCACCGACATCTCGAATTTCCCGCTGCCGGAACAGCGGGCGGAGGCGCTGGCCAAGCGGCGCATCGGGCTGGGCGTGACGGGGCTCGCCGACGCGCTCATCATGTGCCGGGCGCGCTACGGCAGTGCGGAGGCCGTGCGGCTGGCCGGGCAATGGCTCGCGGCGGTGCAGAAGGCGGCGTATCTGGCCTCGGCCGATCTGGCCGTCGAGAAGGGCGCCTTCCCCCTGTTCGACGCGGAGAAATATCTCGCGACGCCGGCCATGGCAGACGCGGACGACGCGGTGCGCGACGCGATCCGCGAAAAGGGGCTGCGCAACGCCCTGCTGACCTCGATCGCGCCGACCGGCACGATCTCGCTGCTGGCCGATAACGTGTCCTCCGGCGTCGAGCCGGTCTTCACCTGGTCCTACACCCGCAACGTCCTGATGCCGGACGGAACGCGGCGCGAGGAAGAGGTGGCGGACCATGCCTGGCGGCTCTACCGCCGGCTGAAGGGCGCCGACGCGCCGCTGCCCGACTGGTTCGTCGATGCCGGGGACCTGAGCCCGCGCGACCATGTCGTGATGCAGGCGGTGGTCCAGAAGCACGTCGACAGCTCGATCTCCAAGACGATCAACTGCCCGGAGGACATAAGCTTCGACGCCTTCAAGGACGTCTACCGGATGGCGTTCGACATGGGCTGCAAGGGCTGCACGACCTACCGGCCCAACGACGTCACCGGCGCGGTGCTGAACGCCGGCAGGCGGGAAGCGGACACGTCCGGGCAGCAGGAACTGCCGCTCGCCCCGCCGGAGAAGACCGCGGCGGCCAGGCCGAAGGACGATCTCGACGCCGGCGGGGTCGTCTACATGACCAAGCCGCTCGACCGGCCCGAGGCGCTGCCCGGCCGGACCTACAAGATCCGCTGGCCGGAGAGCGACCACGCCATCTACATCACGCTCAACGACATCGTGCAGGACGGTCGCCGCCGGCCCTTCGAGATCTTCATCAACTCGAAGAATACCGAGCATTACGCCTGGACGGTCGGCCTGACGCGCATGATCAGCGCCGTGTTCCGCCGCGGCGGCGACGTCTCCTTCGTGGTCGAGGAGCTGAAGGCGGTGTTCGATCCGCGCGGCGGCCAGTGGGTCGGCCCGCGCTATGTCCCCAGCCTGCTCGCCGCCATCGGCGACGTCATCGAGCAGCACATGATCGACATCGGCTTCCTGCCCGATCCGAAAGAGGCCCGGGAAGGCCGGCGGGAATTGAAGGTCGTCGGCGGCACGGAGGCGGCGGTGGCCGCCGGCGCGGGTGCGGGCGGGGGCGCCCGGGGGCAGGCGATCGCCGTAACGGGCGGCGGGCCGGGGTCAGGCAGCGCCGGCCCGGCCATGCGCGGCTGCCCGAAATGCGGCCAGCGCGCCCTGATCCGCCAGGAAGGCTGCGACATCTGCACCGGCTGCACCTACAGCAAGTGCGGGTGAGGGCGGCGGAATCGAACCGACATCCGGATCTCTCTTGAAACGCGGCGTGGCGACCGGAATGCCAACAAATTGCGATAGCCGAGATGCAATGCCGTCAATGTCCGCGCTTGCGAGGATTGAGGAGGAATCTTCGCGCGCCCGCTTCTTGGCGTCATCGGTCGAGCAGCAGCATCAGATGATCTTTGCGCGGAGTGTCGTCTTCGGTGCGATCAATGCCTATTGGCAACAGTTGCAGATAGAGTCGGATCGTCATTGGACGCTGCGCAAGCCGCCCTTCGATATCGAGCACTATTCGATGCCGAAGGAAGCCAGAGAATTAGCCGAGAACATCGGGTGCGCTGCGGCGAAGCTGGATGTGATGGATGCCGGCTACGCGATCGGGGTGCTGTACACCGCGACGATGCCGGGTGGCATTCGGGCTCGACAGGGCGCTTACTACACGCCGCCAGCGCTCTGCGAATGCCTGCTGGATATGGCGACGATGGAAGGGGTCGATTGGCGAACGGCGCGGATACTCGACCCGGCGTGCGGAGGAGGCGCTTTCCTGTCTCCAGTGGCCCGGCGTATGGCGAGCAGTTTGCGTGACTGCGAGGCGAAGATCGCTGTGCAGGACATTCAGCGTCGTTTGCACGGTTACGAACTGGATCCGTTTGCCGCGTGGATGTCTCAGGTATTCCTCGACGTGACGCTTGCCGACCTGTGCCATTTGGCGGGAATGCGTCTGAACTCGGTAGTACGGGTCTGCGACAGCCTC
This sequence comes from Rhodospirillaceae bacterium, assembly GCA_028819475.1. Lineage (NCBI taxonomy): Bacteria > Pseudomonadati > Pseudomonadota > Alphaproteobacteria > Rhodospirillales > Rhodospirillaceae > Rhodospirillaceae bacterium. The sequence continues at coordinate 9,418 of JAPPLJ010000034.1, read as the reverse complement.
GAACAAACGGTCGACGGCGAGAGGTTTGATCTCGTCGTCGGCAATCCGCCCTATGGACGGGTCAGGCTCTCCACGGGCGCGCGCAAGAAATTCCAGCGCAGCCTGTTCGGCCATGCGAATCTGTACGGCGTGTTTACCGATCTCGCGCTTCGATTTGCGCAGCCGGGCGGAGTCATTGCCTATGTGACGCCGACGAGCTTCCTGGCTGGAGAGTATTTCAAGGCATTGCGCGGTTTGCTGGGTCGGGAAGCACCGCCGGTCAGCATTGATTTCGTGGCAAAGCGCAAGGGTATTTTCGCGGATGTTCTCCAGGAAACGCTGTTGGCGACATACAAGCGGGGCGGCACTTCGCGCACCGGGAAAGTCCATTTCCTGTCCTCGGGAGGGGACGGCTCGGTCGTGAGGACGACCGCAGGCTCGTTCAATCTGCCCGAAGACCCGAGCCGGCCCTGGCTGATGCCGAGAACGGAAGCACAAAGCGCGCTGGTGCGTCAGGTCGACGAACTGCCATATCGGCTGGCCGATTACGGCTACACGGTCAGCACGGGGCCGCTGGTATGGAACCGGCACAAGGCGAGTTTGCGGGACCGGCCGGGCAAGGGACGCTATCCGCTGATCTGGGCAGAGGCCGTGAGACCGGAAGGGGTGTTTTCGTTCCGGGCGGAGAAACGAAACCACAAGCCGTATTTCGAGCCGAAAGCCAAGGAACGGTGGGTGGTGACGGAGTTTCCGTGCGTACTGCTGCAAAGAACGACGGCCAAAGAGCAATGCCGGCGGCTGATCGCGGCGGAACTGCCAGCGGCATTCATCGCGGAGCACGGCGCGGTTGTGATCGAGAATCACCTGAACATGATCAGACCGCTCAATGGCACGCCAAAAGTGGCGCCGGCGGCGCTGGCCGTTCTGTTGAACAGCGATGTCGTAGATCAGGTTTTTCGGTGCATCAACGGAAGCGTCGCCGTTTCGGCCTATGAGCTGGAAGCCTTGCCTCTTCCGCTGCCGAAAAACATGGCGGAGATCGAGCGGCTGGTGAATGAGCGGGCGAACCAGGCAACGCTGGAACGGGCGGTCGAACGTCTATACGGCCATGGGGCCGGATAATGCTGCTGCCGCCGCTCCTGCCCGTTCCCGATATTCACGAACGCCTGCAGGCAATCTTTCCCGAGGGAACGGCGAACCGGAACTATGTCACCCGGGAGATCGCGGCGAAGACGGTCTTTGTCATGCTGTATATCGGGGCGGTCGATGGTGAGGAATGTTGGCTGCGCCCCGATCAGGTGACGCGGATGTCGGATGCTCAGGCAGCACAGGAAGGCGACTCCGATCGCGCAGGGTGGCTGGAATTGTCGATGCGTCCGACCACTGGCGATATCGACGGAAGGTGGTACGCCGCGAACACACGCGAATCGATCCGCGACGAGACGCTGCGCGAGGGGCTGGTGCGAATCGGTGCGGTGAAGGAAAGGGAAGGACTGCCGACGACATCGCCACTCCCGCGCTATGCGTTGGCGCCGGATTTTGCGGCGCTGTTCGATCCCTCGCTGACGGAAGATACGTTGAATACATTGATGGAGGAATGGCGGGCGGCGAACCTGTCCAAGGGCGCATTGGCCCGAGTTGCGATCATGCGCCGGGGAGCGGTAGCCCGCGAGGCGGGAGTTCTCGTGACGTTTCCCAATGGGGAGACACGGCACATGGAACCCGGTCCGAGTTCCGTGATCTCCAAGGCGGTCGTCGAAGAGTTTGCGACGCGGTTCCTGGGTCAACCGGGGGTTATCTGGTTGAGCGAAAGCCGAAATCAGGTGGTGGCGCGGGACGACGGCCTGGCACAGGACATCGGCCTCGCAATCGAGCCGGACAGGAATCTGCCGGATCTGATTCTGGTTGACCTTGAACCGGTCGAGCCGCTGCTCGTGTTCGTGGAGGTCGTCGCAACGGCAGGGCCGGTCACTGAAGGACGACAGGCAGCGCTGATGGCCATCGCAACTGAAGCGGGCTTCAGCGAAGGACAGGTGGCGTTCCTTACGGCTTATGCGGATCGGAACGAGGCGGCATTCAAGGACTCGGTAAGCGAATTGGCATGGCGTTCATTCGCCTGGTTCATGTCGGAACCGGATCACATCCTACTGCTGCACGAGGGTGCCGATACGGAACGAGCGCGCCTGTCGGAGTTGATGAGAATGTAGTGGTGCCCTCGGGAGTACGGCCGGAGCGCCTATTACGTCGACGGCCGCTCCCTCACGCCAGCCCCATCTGCTGGTACGACAGCGCGACCTTTTCCAGGCCGACGGCGAAGGCGGCGGTGCGCAGGTCGTCGATCGCTTCCGTGTCGCGCATCCGTTGGCGGATCGCGCCGTAGCCGTCGCGCATGACGCCTTCGAGGCCGGATTCGACCAGGTCGAGCTCGTCGGTGCCGCGCAGCAGCGGCGCCTTGAGTTCTTCCGGCACCGGCCGGCCGGCCGCCGTTTCGATCATGTCGACGATGCGCAGGCCGCGCTGGATTTCGAGCTGGCGCGACAGGCGGCCGAAGCGCATGTGCGAGACGTTCTTGACCCATTCGAAATAGCTGACGGTCACGCCGCCGGCGTTGACCAGGATGTCCGGCAGCACGACCCTGCCGCGCGCGAGCAATGCGCGGTCGGCCTCCAGCGTCACCGGCCCGTTGGCGGCCTCGACGATCAGCCTGGCGCGGATGCGCGCGGCGTTGGCGGCGGTGATCTGGCTCTCCAGGGCGGCGGGCACGAGAATATCGCACTCCGCCTCGAGGGCCGATGCGCCGTCCTCGACGAATTGCGCGCCGCGGAAGCCCTTCATGCCGCCGGTGCGGGCGCGGTGTTCGGCGAGCGCCTCGGGATCGATGCCGTCGTCGGACAGCAGCGCGCCGTCGTATTCGATCACCCCGACGAGGCGCACGCCGTCTTCCTCGACGAAGAATTTCGCCGCGTTGAAGCCGACGTTGCCGAAGCCCTGGACGATCATCCGCTTGCCTTCGAGGCCGCCGTCCAGGCCGGCCATGGCCACGTCTTCGGGATGCTCGAAGAACTCGCGGACGACATACTGGACGCCGCGGCCGGTCGCCTCCGTGCGGCCGGGAATGCCGCCCTGGGTCACCGGCTTGCCGGTCACGCAGGCGATCGCGTCGATCTCCGAGGGGTAGAGCTTCCGGTACTCGTCGGCCATCCAGGCCATCTCGCGCGCGCCGGTGCCCATGTCCGGCGCCGGCACATCGCGGCTCGGGCTGATATAGCCGCGGTCGGCGAGCTCCTGGGTGAAGCGGCGGGTGATCCGCTCCAGTTCGTCCTCCGTATAGTCTGCGGGGCGGATCGCCAGTCCGCCCTTGGCGCCGCCGAACGGCACGTCGACCAGCGCGCATTTGAAGGTCATCAGCGAGGCCAGGGCCTCGACCTCCTGCTGGTCGACCTGGGGCGCGTAGCGGATGCCGCCCTTCACGGGGAGGCGGTGTTCGCTGTGCACCGCGCGCCAGCCGCAGAAGGTATGGTAGCTGCCCCGGAGGCGCACCGGGAAACGCAGCTGGATGACGGAATTGCACTCGCGGATGGTCTCCACCAGGTCGTCCGGGATGGCGAGGGCCCGGGCGGCCCGGTCGAACATGCCGCGGACGCTGGCCTGGAAATTGGGTTCTGTCGAAGTATTCACGCCGGCCTCCGGTCGCGGTTAGGGCAGGTCTGGCAGGTTACCCGCAGCCGCCAGGCCACATGGCCCGACGCTTCCGCACCGGGCGCAAAAACACCCTATCCCGGAAGCCGCCCGGCGTCATCGGGGATGTCGATCGAATCCGCCCGTCCTTTCAGCGCCGCCTCCGCCGCGAAGATGGCCGGCTCGTCGATTCCCAGTTCGCGCAGGGCGCGGGCGGCGCTGCGGACATAATCGGCATTGCTGCCGCTGACGCCTTCCGCCTGCCGGACGATGGCGAGCTGTTCCTCCGGACCGAGATCGGGCAGGAAGTCCGGATGCCTGGCGCGCGGCAGGTAGGTCGTCGCCGAAACCTCGCGGCCGTCGTCCAGTTCGATTGCCACGGCGCTTTCGAGGTAGACCGGATAGTGGTCGAGTTCGCGCTTGCGCAGATAGGCGGCGACCGCTTCGGCATCTTCCGCCGAGATCCGGTAGGCGATCCCGGTGCAGGATCCGCCCGGCTTCAGGCCCATGACCAGGCCCGGCCGCGCCGCGGTGCCGCGGTGGTGGACCGTGCGCACGCACAGGGCGCGCTGCCGGCCGTGCAGCGTCGCCCGCCGCCGCTCGGCGTAATCGAAGCCGGGCCGCCACATCAGCGAGCCGTAACCGAACAGCCACATCCGGATCAGCGTTCGGCCGGCAGGTCCAGCCGCTTCAGCGCCGGCCGGACGATGAACGCGACCGCAAAGGCCGCCAGTGCGGCTTGCAGCACCATCTGAAAGCCGAGGTTCAATCCCGCCGGATCGACGAGGGCCACGGCGAGTGCGCCGAGCGCCGCGCCGGAGACGAACTGGATGATGCCGATGAGCGACGAAACCGAGCCGGCGATGGTCGGAAAGGGGGCGAGAACGCCGGCATAGAGGCTGGGCGAAGACAGGCCAAGGCCGAGCACGACGCCGAACAGCGGGCCGACATAGGCGCCGAAACCGGCCGCGCCGGCGGAAACCGCCGCGATCATCGCCGCAACCGACACGATGATGATCGCCGCGCCGGTCAGGAGGAGGGGGACGGCGCCGAGCCGCGCGGAAAGCCGCCCCGAAAGGAAGGCACCGACGACCTGGCCGACCATCAGCGCGGCGAAGGAAAAGCCGATATCCTCCGGCGACGCGGCCAGACGCGCCTCCAGAATGAAGGGCAGCGCCGACAGCATGGCGAACAGCGTGCCGTACAGCCCGATGGTGACCAGGGCATAGCCCAGGAACAGCCGGTGCCGGCTGAGCATGGCGAAGTTCCGCAGGATCGGCCCCGCCCGCGTGGCGTCGGCGTTGAGCCGCGTGTTGGTTTCGTCGAGGAACAGGACTATGACCAGCCACATGGCCGCGCCGATGCCGAGCAGCCAGACGAAGACGCCCTGCCACCCTTCTGCGCCGACGATCAGGCCGCCGAGCAGGGGCGCCAGGATCGGCCCGACACCGAAAATCAGCATCACCCACGACATCGGCCCGGTCGCGCGCGTCCCGTAGATGTCGCGGATGCAGGCCCGGCCGATCGCCATGGACGCCGCGGCGCCCACGCCCTGGCAGAACCGGCCGAGCAGCAGCATGTCGATCGAACCGGCGGCGGCGCACAGCGCCGAGGCGGCGACGAAGATCGCCAGCGAAGACACGAGCACCGGCCGCCGGCCGAACCGGTCCGACAGCGGCCCGTAGACAAGCTGCGCACCGGCATAGCCGATCAGGAAGGCCGAGATGGTGAACTGGGCCTCGGTCGGGCTCACCCGCAGCGAGCGCGCCATATCCGGCAGGGCCGGCAGCGTCATGTCGACGGCGAGCGCCGTGATCGCGGCCGTTATGCCGAGGATCGCGGTGACGATCCACGAGGTCGGCGCCGGCCGTTTCATCCGGCGGGGGTCTTGCGGATTGCAGTGTGCGGGGTTTGTGGCATGGTCCCTGTCGGCGATTACGGCGGTCTGTTGCGCCGATGGCGCACCGGAATGTCTCGGCCCGGGATGCCTAATCCAAAGCGGCGCGTGGGCCAAACCGAAACGGAAGCGTGAGGCTGCATGGCCGGGTTGCGCCCGGAAGACTGGCTGAAGGCGACCGAGCGCGGCCTGAGGTGCGCGCCGGCCGATCTCTATGTCGATCCGGTCCGCCCGGTCGACCGCGCCGTCGTGACCCACGGCCATGCCGATCACGCCCGGCCCGGCAACGGCAGCGTGCTCGCGACGCCGGAAACGCTCGCAATCATGCGGGCACGCTACGCCGATGCCGCCGCCCGGCAGGCGCAGCCGCTGGCTTACGGCGAAAGCCTCGATCTGGGCAATGTGATCGTCCGGCTGGTCCCGGCCGGCCATGTCCTCGGCTCGGCCCAGGTCGTGCTGGAGCATGGCGGCCAGCGCATCGTCGTCTCGGGCGACTACAAGCGCCGGCGCGATCCGACCTGCCCGGCCTTCGAGCCGGTCGCCTGCGACGTCTTCGTGACCGAGGCGACCTTCGCCCTGCCGGTGTTCCGCCACCCGGACGACGCCGGCGAGATCGCGTCCCTGCTCGCCTCCGTCGCCCTGTTCCCGGAGCGCGCCCATCTGGTCGGCGCCTATGGCCTCGGCAAGGCGCAGCGGACGATCCGGCTGATCCGCGAGGCCGGCTGGGACCGGCCGCTCTTCCTGCACGGCGCGCTGCAGGCCCTGTGCGACCTGTACGAAGCGCACGGCATCGGCCTCGGCCCGTTGGAGCCGGCGACGGGTCGGGACAGGGCCGCCTTCGCCGGGGAAATCGTGCTTGCCCCGCCGGGTTCGCTGTCCGACCGCTGGTCGCGCCGCCTGCCCGACCCGGTGACCGCGATGGCGTCGGGCTGGATGCGGGTGCGCCAGCGCGCGAAGCAGCGCGGCGTCGAGCTGCCGCTGATTATCTCCGACCATGCCGACTGGGACGAACTCACCGCAACGCTGGAAGAGGTCGGCGCGCCGGAGGTCTGGGTGACCCACGGGCGGGAGGAGGCGCTGGTCCACTGGGCCGCCGGCCGCGGCATCCGCGCCCGCGCCCTCTCCCTGATCGGGCGGGAGGACGAGGATGAGTAGGGCCGGGCGGCCGTGAAAGCCTTCGCCGCCCTGCTCGACCGGCTGGTCTACACGCCGTCGCGCAACGCCAAGCTGCGCCTGCTGGCCGACTATTTCCGCCGCACGCCGGATCCGGACCGCGGCTGGGCATTGGCGGCGCTCACCGGCTCGCTGAATTTCCCCAACGCCAAGGCCGGCGCGATCCGCGAGCTCGCCCGCGAACAGACCGACGAGGTGCTGTTCGCGCTCAGCTACGACTATGTCGGCGACCTGGCGGAGACGACGGCGCTGCTGTGGCAGACCCAGGCCAGCGCCGAAGCGCCGGGGCTGGCCGACGTCGTCGAAACCCTGCGCCGCGCCGGGCGGACGGAGGTGCGCGGCCTGGTGTCCGGCTGGCTCGACGGGCTCGACGCGACCGGCCGCTGGGCCCTGCTCAAGCTGATCACCGGCGGCCTGCGCATCGGCGTCTCGGCCCGGCTCGCCCGGGTCGCGCTGGGCCAGGCCTTCGACACGGCGGTCGAGGAGATCGAGGAAATCTGGCACGCCGTCGATCCGCCCTATGGCGCGCTGTTCGCCTGGCTGGCCGATGGTGCCCGCAAGCCGGACGTGGCCGGCCGCCCGACCTTCCGGCCCTTCATGCTCGCCCACCCGCTCGAAGAGCGGACGGACCTCGACCCGGCCGACTGGCTGGTCGAATGGAAGTGGGACGGCATCCGGGTCCAGCTCGCCGCGCGCGGCGGCGAACGGCGCCTCTATTCGCGCACCGGGGACGACATCTCCGCCGCCTTCCCGGACGTGCTGGCGGCGATGGATTTCGACGGCGTGCTCGACGGCGAACTGCTGGTGCGCGACCCCGCCAACCTCGATTCGGCCGATCCCGCCTCCGCCGATCCGGCCGCCTTCAACGCGCTGCAACAAAGGCTCAACCGCAAGACGGTGTCGAAGAAGATGCTGGCCGAACACCCGGCCTACGTCATCGCCTACGACATATTGTTCGACGGCGCTGCGGACCTGCGCGGCCTGCCGCTCGAACGGCGCCGCGGGCAGCTGGAAGCCTTCGTGGCGCGGCACGGCCATCCGGACATCGAACTTTCCGCCCTGCTCGACGCGCCGGACTGGGGAAACGTCGCCGCGCTTCAGGCCGAGGCGCGCCGGCTGGGCCGCGAAGGGCTGATGCTCAAGCGGCGCGACAGCCTTTACGAGCCGGGGCGCAAGACCGGCCTGTGGTTCAAGTGGAAGCGCGACCCGCTGCGCGCCGACGCCGTGCTGATGTACGCCCAGCGCGGCCACGGCAGGCGCAGCTCCTTCTATTCCGACTACACCTTCGGCGTGTGGCGGGGCGGCGAGCTGGTGCCGGTCGGCAAGGCCTATTTCGGCTTCACCGATGCGGATCTGGCGCAGCTCGACAAATGGGTGCGCAACCACACGGTGAACCGCTTCGGCCCGGTGCGCGAGGTCGAGAAGCGGCTGGTCTTCGAGGTCGCCTTCGACAGCATCCACGCCAGCAGCCGCCACAAGTCCGGCCTCGCCATGCGCTTCCCCCGCATCGCCCGCATCCGCTGGGACAAGCCCGCAGCGGAGGCCGACCGGATCGAGGCGCTGGAGGCGATGGTGTGAGGGACGCGGCGGATTTTTGGGGCATCGTCGGTGCTAGCGCGAGGACGACTTGCCAAGTCGTGCCTCCCACTGGCTTTGCATGGGCGTCTCGCACTGTAGAATCAATGACATCGCGGGATCGGAGGCATGACCCGGTTATGAAAATCGCAAACGTAGCGATCGGCAGCATGAAGACAAACGGGTCCCGGCTGCTCGACTGGCTGCACGCCAGACAGCCGGATATCGTGACGCTTCAGAAGATCGGTTCCGAAAAGGATTTTCCGGCAGAACCGCTCCGCGAAAAGGGTTACGAAAGCGCGTTTCTCGGCCGGATATCCGGTTCGGACCTCGGGGTCGCAATATTGAGCCATCGCGATTTGCCGAAGCCGGAGACGCGTGTCCGGCAGTTGCCGGGCGCCGGGGAAAAAGAATCGCGCTTCCTCACCGTGGATATCGGCGGCCTTTGGGTCTCTTCGGTCTATGCGCCGTACGGCCCAAAGAGTCTGGGCCATGAGAAGGCGATCGAACGACGGGTGGCATGGCTGAACCGCCTCCGGGACCATGTCCGCGACCGGGGTTGCGCCGACCGGGACAGCCTTCTGTGCGGCGACTTCAACGTCAAGGTCAGGGCCGACGGCCCGCTTGAGAAGAACGACCGCTGGTATTCGGAAGATGAGCGGGGGGCGCTGGAAGAATTGATGGGTCTCGGATTTGTCGATCTCTACCGCGCGGCGCATCCTCGCCCCGATGAAATGCCCGGTTGCACGCACAGCTACAGCGAGACGCGTCCCGATGGCGCCTCCCGGCTCCACCTAGTCTTGGCGAGCAAGAGCTTGGCGCAGCGTCTCCGATCCGCGTGCGTCGACGTCGAATCGCGGCCGTGGCCCCGAAGAGACGCGCCTCCCGTCGTGGCAGAGTTTCGCGGTGCCGGTTCCGCAGTGGTATCCTAGGAAGGGAGGCGGCAGAATTTTCCTTCCCCCTCTTCAGAGGGGGAAGTGGCCGAGCGCAGCGAGGTCGATGGGGGTGCCGTGCCAGTCTGGAGAGAGCCGCCTTCCGGCGGCGCGCGGCTGACGCCGCGCCACCCCCACCTGGCCTCCCCCTCTGAAGAGGATTCCTCTGCAAAAGGCCGGTAGG